>JAGZXV010000338.1 GCA_018378255.1 Clostridiaceae bacterium
CAATGTTTCCCATTCTCCTGCACCGGCTAGTCCCTGCTGTGAGCGACTCATTTGACTGTATTTTTGAAAAAATATATTATCATCATATTTGTTTTCTTTCATCTGAATTCCCCCTCGTTTAAAAAGTTATTTATCTCCGTTGCAATTTTTTTCACTTCTTTATAAAGCTTCTCGGTCATATCGTAGCATTCAAAAAGTGAAAGACTGAGTACTTCAAAAATATGATTAACCCTTTCGGCATATTTTTCAGGTTTATATTCAAAAGTTTCAAGCAGTTTTATAGCTTTCTTTTCGTTAATGCAATAAGCATTATTGCATGCAAATAGTACTTGATTTAAGCATGAAATAATACGAAAAACATGGCCTGCAATATAATATTTATCCTCTGCTCCCGCATTTGCTTTTACAAACATTAAAGAGAACTCTGCTTCAAATAAAAAAAGTTTATCAAGCTCTTCTTTAGAGCACCAGGGTAAATTTCCGCCTGATTTTTTAATTCGCATAAGCTTTCATTTTTAGCATATTGTATCTTGCTGATCGCCAATTCTCCACGATACATAGCACTTATATAACCATGGGGATGCCCAGTCTGATAATTGGCAGTAACAATTCCTTGCTCCGTATCTTTGATTATTTGTTCCACCCGTTTTATATCACGTAAAATCAAGTCAACATGATACCCATTTATAACTAACCATCCGCCGCCATTAATCCAATCACCCCACGCTCCGGGAGGTACAACCAGGTTATTTCTATTCTCATCATCCAACTCTGTAGCAATTTGATTAATCGCTGTAATGTCAAATGATTCTGATTTGTAATAGATTCCGATATCTATATCAGAATCCTCTGTATGGGTGCCTCTTGCACGGGAACCCCCTAATACGATGCCTTCTATATAAGGCAAAGAGGATAATTTTTCTGTCACTGATTGAATAATATTATCTATCATACTGAATCACTCCTTTCAATATCAAAAGCTATATCCCATGCTGAGAAACGCCTTTTTTGCCATGTGTTCCTTATGCTTTACGTATATTTCTATGGAAAGGGGGCCTTCAAAATTCATCTTGAAGGCCTTATTTTTTCTGATTAGAGGTCTAACCTACTTAACGTTTAGTTAAAATCAATAACCTCTTTCACGGCCTACTTACGATCTGTCAAATACGAAAAGTAAAATAATTATCGGACTAAGTTTAATTTCTTATCTTTAATTTCATAAATTACATCAGCCACATTTTCAAGTAACCGTTTGTCATGGGTGATAAACATGATCGTTCCTGCATATTCCTTCATTAGTATTTCCAAGGCCTCCAGGCTTGGTATGTCAAGGAAGTTGCTCGGTTCATCCATTAGTAGGATGTTATATCTACCCATAAGCATTTTAGCTAGCAATAATTTCATAATTTCACCACCGCTTAAAATAGATAAGCTTTTTCCAATATCGTTCTGTTTAAACCCCATGGATGCAAGCACGGAACGAATTTCTGAAACATTGTAATCACAATCCTCCTTCATAAACTCCAGGACTTTCTGATTACTGTTGTACTTGTAACCATTTTGTGCAAAGTATCCTATTTTTGCCTTAGGTGAAATAGAAATTCCATCTTCATAGTTTAAGATCATTTGGATTAAAGTTGTTTTTCCTGTTCCATTCCCACCAGTTAGAGCCACTTTTGCTCCAAGCGGAATTTGAAAAGATGCATCTTCAAACAATACCTTATCTCCAAATATTTTAGTAATATCCGTACCGACAATAGGATATGGATTATGGAGCTCCAATGCTTTACTTTGCCTGAAACGAATTCTGCGAATGTCTTCCGGAGCTTCTACATTTCCTAAGGCCGCAATCCGATGCTCTAGAGATTTAGCGGCATTATGCATCTTTTTTTCCTTACTTCCCATTGATTTCTGATGAGCCAAACGCCCTCCACGTTCCGTACTTTTTTTCTTTGAAGCACCTTTTGCCTTCTGTTCTATTTTACGAGCCTGTTTTCGCTTTTCCTCCGCAGCCCTTTCCAATCGGGCACGTTCGGTAACAAATTGCTCGTATTCTGCAACCTGGTTCTTGCGTTCTTCCTCTTTCTGACGAAGATAATCAGAATAGTTTCCCCAATACTCAGTGATTTTGCCATCTTTCAGTTCCCATATTTTATCTACTACCTCATCAAGAAAATAGCGGTCATGGCTAATAACTAACAGTGCACCTGTAAAATATTTTAGCTGTCCGACTAGAAAATCAATTCCTTCACGGTCTAAATGACTCGTAGGTTCATCCGCTAAAATACCATGAACCTGTGCCGATAAAGCTTGTGCTATTTTAAGCCTTGTTTCTTCACCGCCGCTCAAGGTTTGTATATCTAATTGCTTAACACCAAGCTTGCCTACAAGTGCAAAATCTTTTTCCTCCTGCAAGGTTACTTCGTCCAACTGAGGGATATAGGCAAGTTCACCCAGACGATTCATTTTACATCCTAGAGGAGTTAATTCGCCTAAAAGCACCTTGAATAAAGTGCTTTTTCCTGCACCATTTGCTCCTACTAAACCAATACGGTCATAATCATATACTTCTAAATTATCTATATCTAAAACATCGCGTCCTTTAAATTCCACACGAATGTCTTTTGCTTTTAATATCAATTCCATAACATTTTCCTCCTGTCTATAATCGCATGTTTTCATTTGCTTGTACGC
>JAGZXV010000062.1 GCA_018378255.1 Clostridiaceae bacterium
GGTGTGCGATAACAAGTACAGTCTTATCCTTTATCAGCCTTGACAAAGCAGCCTGTATCAATGTTTCGTTTTCCACATCAAGGCTTGCCGTTGCTTCATCAAGTAAGATGATGGGGGAATTTTTGAGAAAAGCGCGGGCGATTGAAATACGCTGCCGTTCACCGCCAGACAGCTCGCAGCCGTTTTCACCAATCATACTGTTGTAACCGTCCGGGAGCTTTACCGCAAATTTATCACAATTTGCCAGTTTCGCCGCCGCAATCACTTCTTCGTCGGTCGCGTCCTTTCTGCCTATTCTGATATTCTCCATGATTGTGTTGTTAAACAGCGTCACGTCTTGAAATACGATAGAATACAGCGACAATAATGTTTCCGGTTCTATTTTCGATATATCCATACCGCCGACCGTAATTTTGCCTTTATTTATATCCCAAAACCGCGCAGCAAGGCGTGACACCGTAGTTTTACCGCCGCCGGACGGCCCGACTAAGGCGGTAACTTCTCCCTGTTTTGCCGTAAAGGACACGTCTTTCAATACGGTTTCCCCGGTATTATAAGCAAATCCTACATGGTCGAACACAATATCATAGCCTTTATTTGTTACCTCGTTGCTGCCTGTCTGGATAGGCTGGTCAAGGATTTCGTTCATGCGGTTTATGTTCGTTTTGGTGGAAATTACCGCGGCAAGATTTTGCAATGCACCCTCAAGCGGGGCATACAGCCTTGAAGCCACAAGCAAAAACATAAAGAACAGCGGAATAGTAATCTCCCCGCGAATGAGCAGCGCGGAACCCACAAGGGCAACCGTGGCAATTCCAAACTTTAATACCAACGTCGAGGAAACAACAAAGAGGGCAGTCCCAAACTCCGAAATGATGTGCCGTTTTTCCACAGCATCAATTTTTTTGCCAAGCCCTTTGAGATAATTTTCTTCCGCGTTATTCGCCTTTAAGTCTTGTAAACTTTCGATGCACTCCTGCACACCGCTTTCCAACGCAACATTTGCCGCTACGGATTTTCGGGTGAAATATTCTTGTATGCGGGCCGAGAAAAACGTGATCGCAAATGCAATGGGCAACACCCAAACAGCCGCAAGAGCCATACACCAATCGTAAGCAAACAAGCAAATCGCAATCAGCGTTGTTGAAATAAGAGAACCTGCCAAACCGGGTACATAATGAGAAAATGCCGTTTCAAGAGTGGCGCAGTCACCCATTATGGAATTTGTCAAATCGGCAAGGTCTTTTTTCCCAAAGAAAGACAAGGGAATTTTGCGGAGCTGCTCCGCTAACGAAATGCGTCTTACCCCGCTTTCCACATAAGTCGCTAAATAGGTGGCGTTATACTGAAACCAAGTTACAACAAAGATAAGGGCAAGGCAGACCAAAGCGCCAACCCCATAGAAAGCAATGCGGCTTCCATTTACGCTCCCCTTCATGGTATCGATGACAAAGTAATAGAGTAGCCCAACAGGAAGCATAAAGGATATATCCTGTGCAACACAAGCAATACAGCCTTTTATCAAATCGACAGCCCCCTGTCTTGATAACGCAAAGCGTCTTTGCAATGTCTTAATCATGCGTTTACCCCCTTTGCAATTTTCCATTCTGCCGCTTCGGAATAATTCCTCCACATTTTTGTAAATATGCCGTTTTTCTCTATCAACTTGCTATGTGTGCCGCTTTCGGCAATCTCACCGTCTTGCAGTACATAAATGTAATCCGCGTCTATGACTGACGACAGCCTGTGTGCAATCATAATAACCGTTTTTCCCTTTGAGAGAGCGGATAAAGCCTGTTGTATGCGTACCTCATTGTCGGGGTCGGCAAACGCTGTCGCTTCATCAAGAATTAAGATAGGCGCATTTTTCAAAATCGCGCGGGCAATCGCTATTCTTTGCTGTTCGCCGCCGGACAGGTACACGCCGCTTGTGCCGACAACCGTATCCATGCCATTCGGTAATTTTTCAATAATATCCAAGCATTGTGCAGCTTCCAGAGCATGGGCGATTTCTTCGCGTGTGGCATTCGGTTTTGCCATACGCACGTTTTCCAAAATAGATGCTTTGATAAGGCGGCTATTTTGAAATACAAAAGATACCTTATTCATCAATGTTTCTTTCGGAATGTCGCGTAAGTCGATGTTGCCGATCAGTATGCGTCCTTTTTGCGGATCAAAAAATCTTGTCACAATATTTGCAAGGGTTGTTTTGCCGCCGCCGGACGCGCCTACCAGCGCTACCACCTGCCCCGGTTCGATCCGTAATGACACATCATTTAATGCGTTTTTCTTATCGTCATAACTGTAACTGATGTGTTCCAAGGTGATCCCATTGTCATTCGGCACATTGTTCACTTGACTTTCAGATAACGGTTTTTCATTCAGCACCTCATCGATCCTGTTCAATGCGTCATCTACAATCATTGCATCCTCAGTCATAAACATAATTTTTGTGAGTGTCGTACCAATGACAGGAGTAATCACAATGTAAAAGATAAGGTTCAGCAGCAATTCATTCGTTACGCCGCTCCTTGTAAAAAGAATCCCCCCGGCAATCAAAAACGCGAACACACCATTGATTGCAGTCGTATAAAACATCATGGGCAGACGCAGTCCCTTTGTGTATGTAATCACCCATTTTTCATAATTGTCGATTGCGTCTTTGAAGCGTTTGAAAGAAAAGATTGTCTGCCCGAAAGTCTTTACTACGGGTACACCCCTTACATACTCAACGGCTTCATTTGACATATCAGAAAGTGAGTTTTGGTACTGTTCCATTCTCTGCGCCATGTCTTTTCCGGTCATTTTCATCATAATGAGAAAACCAAGCACAACGGGAACAAGGCTCAAAAGCCCTAACCGCCAATCAAACGCAAGCAGTAAAACGAGCAGTCCAATGGGCGTTGCAATCGCCCCCGCTTTGTCGGGCAGCCTGTGTGCAAGATACGTTTCCGTAGCAGCGCTGGAACTGTTGACGATGCGCCGCAGCTTCCCGCTTCCATACTTTTCTGTCACTCCAAGAGGCAGGGCTGTAATATGACGCATAAGCGTTTTTCGGATATTGGCGGCAACTCGAAACGCGCTTATGTGGGAACACATCAGACCTGCGATATAGATGACAATAGAGAGTACCGCAAACAATACGGCAGACCAGCCGTATCCTGTGACATTCTCCGCCTGTGAGAAGTCCGGGGACACTTCCAGTATGTCGTGAACGATACGCCATATATACCAAAATGGCACAAGAGCCAACAGCGCACTCATGACTGACAGTATCCATGAAAGATAGGTCAATATCTTATGCCCTCCGGCATAATCCATCAACCGTGATAAGTTAGACTTTTTTTTCATTGAAAAAAACCTCCTTAATTTTTTGTGTATGATAAAAGGGCTTATGATAAACCGCAAATATCCAATTCGATAGTTAGCATTAACTAACTCATGTGTAAAAATTATAGGGCTTATTGCCCCATAATTTTCATCCATCCGGCGGTGTAAAAAGTTCTCATTTCTTTTAGATAATGCTTTGCTTCTTCAATCGGCATTTCATGTATAATCAATTCAAAAAAAGTGTTGAACATTCCTGTAATCAAGATATGCTCTAACCGTTTATCAATCGAGGGAACCGGTCTACCTAATCTTTCAAGCACCTTGAAATAGTCGTGTGTTGCATTTGTTTCTATTTCAACCATTTCGTCAATCAACTTTGAAAAGCGCGTTCCCTCGGAACAGCAAAGAATGAGCTTAAATTCATTCAAATGATCATAGGCGTACAAGAGCATTTCATACATACACTCGCCGGAAGTAGTGGTAAGATTGTCTGGCTGTTCCTCTGGTGGAATTTCTGCAAATTCTCTTTGCGCCTTGCAAAAGCAATCCAACAAAAAGCTGTAATGTTCACCTACCAGTGCTTCAAATAAATCTTCCTTGCTGTCATAGTAGCCATAGAACGCGCCCGTTGTCACACCCGCCGTTTTAACAATATTCCGCAAGGACGCAGATTTGAAACCTTTTTCAAGAAATTCCTGCATGGCGGCTGAAAGAATTAGATGTAGAGTTGTCTGGTCCGCTTCGCTCATTATATCATCTCCTTCCATATAACGCCGTTATATATCACCGTTATATGATACGGCAAGTCAAGAAGTTTGTCAATATCCCTATCAAAAATTTTATGAATCTCGTAAATTCCTGTAATCTCCGTTCTGTGTTCCAGCCGCTCCTTGACGGCGGCGTGAAAATATTGTCTGCGACATCGAAATTAAAAGGTAAATATACTTTTTGTTAAAAATGTCCTTTGCAAATTTGTATGAAATCCAGTATAATAAATCCATAACGAGTGGCACACATGCGTAAATCCAGTTGCGTGTGTCACTCGTTTTATATTTTTTAGGAATGGAGGGACAGTGGTATGAAACGGGTAAAAGCCGCCTGCATTTGTCAGACACTTCATTTTATGCTGAAGGAAGATGTTGGTCATGACTATGCTATGCAACAAGTAAAAGAAGAAGTTGCTCAGTATCAGAAATCCTTGGAGCACAAGCATACCCAGTATAAAATCGTTGAGCAGACAGAACAGTCGGATGGTTCTATCATAGTTAAAGTAATCAAGCAATACAATTCCAGCCCGGTCGGTGATTATTTGGGATAAAAAATTAAATATAAGACAAGCGTGTAGCCCTGCGGCGTAAATCCAGCCAACACAGGTTTACACGCTATTTTTTTGTAAAAGGAGGATGATTCCAATGGATAAAGAATCAAATCAGCTCTTAGGGTGCGAACCCATAGGCAAGCTAATGCAAAAATATGCGGTTCCCTGCATTATCTCCCTGCTTGTGGGTGCGCTTTATAACATCGTTGACCAGATATTCATTGCAAACGCAGCTTATTTAGGTTCCTACGGCAATGCGGCAAACACCGTAGTGTTTCCGCTGACGGTTGTTGCTTTGGCTCTCGCTGTAATGATTGGCGATGGCTGCTGTGCGTTTGTCAGCATTCAGCTAGGCAGGAACGAAACTGCAAATGCCAAGAAAAGCGTGGGCAACGCAGTTGTTATGGTTGTTGCAATCAGCCTGATTCTGACCGCCCTATATCTCGTTTTTGCCGACGGCATTATTGCCATGTTCGGTGGCACAGTGAATGCCGACACCTTTCATCATTCACAGGTATACTTCTTTTATATCACCATCGGAATTCCTTTTTATATGTTTGGCCAAGCCATGAATCCCATCATTCGTGCGGATGGGAACCCTAAATTCGCTATGATTTCTACGCTGGCTGGGGCGGTCTTAAACATCATTCTTGACCCCATTTTTATTTTTACATTCCGCTGGGGCATGATGGGCGCAGCGATTGCCACCGTATTAGGGCAAGCCGTTACTGCTATTCTTGCTGTGTGGTATCTGCTTAATATGAAAATTATCAGGCCGCAAAAAAAGGATTACAGGCTGTGCGGCAGCATTTGCGGCAGGACGCTGGTGCTTGGCATTACCAGCTTTCTATCCCAGTTAAGCCTTGTAGCGGCTATGGCGGCTATCAATAATATGATTCGCAAATACAGCGTATTGGATGTTGTATTTGGGCAAGAGCAATACGCACAGATCCCAATGGCGGTAGTGGGCATCGTCATGAAATTTTTTCAGATTGTCATTTCTATCGTGGTAGGTATGGCGGCAGGCTGCATTCCCATCGTGGGATTTAACATGGGCGCCGGACACAAGCTGCGTGTGAAAGAATTGTTCACCAAACTTTTGACGGCGGAGGCATTGGTGGGCGCTATTGCGCTGGCTATGGTGGAATTTTTCCCCCACCAGTTAATTGCTATTTTCGGCGCTGCAAATGAAAGTATATATTACACAGATTTTGCCGTCAGAGCCTTTCGTATTTATCTCTGCATGATGATTTTTGCTTGTATCAACAAAGCGTGCTTTATCTATTTGCAGGCAATGGGCAAGGCGCTGGAATCCACATTGCTCTCTATGGTGCGCGAGGTAGTGTTTGGCGTAGGCTTCGCACTCCTGCTCCCGCTTTTCTTTGGATTGGATGGTGTATTGTATTCCATGCCGTTGTCGGATTTACTCACATTTGTTGTGGCTGCAATTTTGATTCGCAGCATCTATAAAGAACTGAATGGAGGAAAAATAATATGAAAAACAGAATCATTACCATCAGCCGGGAATTCGGCAGCGGTGGGCGCACGATTGGAAAAGAAGTGGCTGACATGTTGGGAATTCCTTGCTATGACAGCGAGTTGATTCATCAGATCGCACAGGAAAGTGGTTTTGCAGATAGCTATGTAAAAGATACCAGCGAGGACGCAAAAGTGACAGTCATGGGGTTTGCGCTTACGCCGCGTACTTTTGGAAAGACCAATGATGACTACTTATGGGAGGTTCAGGAAAAAGTGATTTCGGAGTTAGCCGAAAAGGGTCCCTGTGTGATTGTAGGACGCTGTGCGGATTACATTTTGCGGGAAAAGGCAGACTGCCTGACAGTTTTCATCCATGCAAATATGAACTACCGCGCCAAGCGTATTGTCGAAATTTATGGTGAACGAGCGGAATCCCCTGAACATCGGTTGAAAGAAAAAGACAAACGCCGTGCAGCATATCATCGGTTTTATACCGATATGAAGTGGGGCTATGCACAGAACTATCATATTTCACTGGATAGCGGGATACTGGGTATTGAAAAGTGTGTTGATATTCTTCAAAAACTATTTTAAGAATACATAATCAATAATTCCACATGGATTCCTAATGAATTCCACAGTATTTCCAATGTCAGGGTGCATAATAAAGACACTGCAAAGAGCAGAATAATTTGAAAGCAGGTAAAGAATATGAAAACAAAACTTAGGATGGCAACCGTAGCATTAACAGCACTTACCATCGCGGCTTCTGTCGGTACAACGGCATTCGCCGCAGAACCCACTGCTTCCTACGGCTATCTGACTGGGCAGCAAAACAACGCCGGCCGACATGCACAGTTTGAAGAAGCCGCAGGCTTTACGTCAGACGCAGATCGGGAGGCCTTTTTTGAGGCACAGGGAATCGGTGGCGATGGCCCTTACAGCACGGCACAGCATATAGATGCCGAGGAACTTGTAAAGGCTGGCATTATCGACCAGTCAACAGCGGATAAAATCACAACCGCCGCTGCCCAAAAGCATGTTGATCTTCATGCCAAGTATGCCAGCAAGTCCGATATGACACCGGAAGAACTTCATACCTTTTATGAGAGTTTCAAGTCAGACGGTTTTGATGGCGATTCGGTCAGCGAACTTCTGAATAACGGAGTTATTACACAGGAACAGGCTGATGCAATCAACGGGTATCTTTCCAGATAGCCAATAAGCATAACAGACCGGTGCAGCATTGGCCGCGCCGGTCTGTTGTCGCATATCAAATTCTGTCAAATTGAGAAGATGCCCATTTTCTGATATAATATTTGCTAAATAGTACAGAAAAGGAGGTATCTGCGATGATAAAAATTCTTGTTGTAGATGATGAACCTGATATTTACCAGCTTATTAAAAGATTTGCAGAGCATGATGGTTATGAAGCGATAGGAGCTTCTGATGGGTTAGAGGCGATTACACTTTGCCATAACAATCATTTTGATATCATTATTATGGATGTCATGATGCCAGATATGGACGGATTCACTGCTTGTAAAGAAATCCACAAAGAAAAAGATATTCCCATACTAATGCTGTCAGCCCGCGGTGCAGAGTATGACAAGTTACTTGGTTTCGAAGTGGGTGTGGACGATTATGTAGTTAAGCCGTTTTCTCCTAAAGAATTAATGGCACGGGTAAACGTCATTGTAAATCGTCACAAATCACAAGACCGAACACAAGCCGAAATCGTGCTGGCAGGCTTACGAATAGACACGTTAGGACGGAATGTATTTGTGGACGGCACAAAGACGGAACTAACTGCCAAGGAATACGACTTATTAATGTATTTTGTTGAGAATAAAGGAATTGCGCTCTCCAGAAATCAAATTTTGAACGCTGTATGGGGGTACGAATACTACGGCGATGATCGTACCGTAGACTGGCAGATTAAACTATTGCGGAATAAGCTGGGGACCTATAGAGGTTGGATTGTAACGCTGCGAGGGGTGGGATATAAATTTGAAGCTGAATCGTAAATCTTTTGGTGTAAAATTGTGGCTTTATTTCGTTGGCTTCGCAGCAATTATTTTTGCGGCTTTATGGCTGCTGCAAACTGTATTCCTGCAAAGTTTTTATAATAGCATGGCAATACACAATATAAAACAGGTCGCTTTACAGATAGCCGAACAGCAGGATAGCGATGTTTTGGATAGCTTGATTGAAGATTATGCGTTGGAATATTCCCTGCTGATATTCCTGACTGATTGGAATGGCAATGTTATATATAGTGCAGACGAACACAGTTCTGTTTACGAAAAACATCAAAATTGGAATATTGAAAACAACAGCGGAGGCAACCCTTATCGGAATTCCGATGAACCTATGAATTGGCAGATTGGGGCATATCGTAATCTGCCACAAAATTATTCTGATTTTTTAGAACAGTTATCCTCTAGCCAAGATGGAACGATAGGATTTACAACAGAAAATAATACGGCTTATGTTTATGGAATGGTGCTGCCGGAGTCCGTACAATTTGGCAGTGAGAAAGCCGTTTTATATATTAGTATGCAGCTTGGAGCGGTTGGCGCGACGGCCAGTATTTTACGCATACAACTTATTTGGGTAACATTCGTATCTTTTGTTATTGCGTTTATAATTGCATATTTTTTATCCAGACAATTTTCCAGACCGATATTTGCTATTTCAACACAAGCAAAACGCATGGTAACAGGAGAATTTGTGGGCGATTATGAGAGAGGCTTTTGTCAGGAACTTGATAATCTATCGGCCACACTGGAAGAAACTACGGCTGCTTTGCAGCAATTGGAAAACGCACGGCGGGAACTGCTGGCCAATGTATCCCATGACTTGCGGACGCCGCTAACCATGATAAAGGGCTATGCCGAAATGATTCGCGATATTTCATGGAACGATGAAAGCAGGCGGGATGATGATTTAGCTATTATCATTAGAGAGGCTGATAGACTGACAGGACTTGTCAATGACATATTAGAATACTCAGCTATGCAGTCACGTAATTTATCTGTTGAATTTGAAAGCCTTGACTTAAGTTCTATTGTGCAGTGCGTTGCAGAACAATTTATACCCCTATGTGAACAAAGCGATTGTGAAATCAAAATTTCGCTTGAACCCAGACAATGGGTAAACGGCAACGAGAAACTGCTTAAACGTGTATTATATAACCTAATTGACAACGCAGTCAGTCATTCTGGAAATAATAAAATTTATGTTTCATTACGGAAGGCTGGCCTTGGTGTCCGGGTAGAAATTCGTGATTATGGGCCGGGTATTCCAGAGGAGGAATTGCCCTATATTTGGGATAGATATTTCACATCAAAAAACCGGAGAAGTGATATAAACAAATCTGGGCTGGGACTTGCCATTACCAAATCAATTTTATTGATGTTGGAAGCTGATTTCGGTGTAGATAGTAAACTTGGACAAGGCAGTATTTTCTGGTTTGAACTGAAAAAAGTAACACCAGAGCCAAAAGCGGAAGAAGGTAGGATGAAAAAGTGATGAAAATAAGTTACGCTATTCAACAAATGATTTCTTTTTACAAAGGTAACATTCATGATATCGACCATCAAATTTTATTGGAGATATATTATTTGATAAATGTGGGATAAACTTGCAAATCCAAAGAGACTGTCTATGATGCAATGGTACGGTTATTAAGACGAATATCGGGAGAGAACTATTGTCCTCCATGTTTTTGCACGAATATGGAAGTATATAGATAAAATGATTTACAATTTACCAGTTTCGTTTCAGCTGTTTGCCTTAACTTACTTGTTTCTCGTAAACATCCTTATCAAAGAGACCGCTTGCCCGGCTGTGGTTTTTTTGTCGTATTTTTTCAGCTGGAAACAGGCTATACAGGTTGACGGCAATAACCGGATAACAGTATAATAATGGTAGTCATTATATTAAAGTTGCCGGATGGGAGTTACTATGAGCACAATTGCGGGGAGCAGAGAAACCAGTATTTATATTATAGATGATAAATATCGAATCATTCATTTTAACCGGACGCTTCAAAAGGTGTTTCCGGATGTGTGCTGCGGGGATATCTGCTATGAGAAGCTGTGCCGGGAAAAAGAACCGTGTAAAGGCTGCCCGCTGACAAAGACGGAAAATGACAGCGCCATCTTTTTTAATAAGATTGTCCAGGAATGGCTGGAAGTGAGCACCGGCATGATAGAATGGCCGGGTGCCGGAAACTGCAATGCTGTATTTGTAAAGGAAATTCATGCGGGCAATAAAAATCTGCTCTATAACCTAACGAATATTTCCGCCTATGATGAACTCTTTGAACTCAACCTGACCCGGGACAGCTACAAAATCCTCTATCATACGGAAGGAAAGTATGTGATTCCGGCCAAAGAAGGCAGGATGGGGGAGATGAGAACCGATGTGGCCGACCATATGATTCATCCGGAAGACAGAGAGCGGTTTCTGGAATTTTGGAACTTAGAAAGTGTCATTTCCCGCATCCAGGAAGAGAACGGCAGCCATGTTTTAAAAGGAGAGTTCCGGAAACGAAAAGTGGATGGGGGATACTGCTGGGTTGCTCAGACCGTTGTCCCCATTTCGGAAAATGAAAAAGATGATAAGCTGATTATGTGCTTTATCCAGGACATCGACGAACAGAAGAAAAAAGAGTTGGAGGACCGTAGATTAAGGGACGATTCCTATGACAGATTTATCGGTCTGTATAAGAGAAGCGCATTTCTTAAAAGAGCCGGCAGCTTTTTAAAGGAGAAAGCGGAACATACATATGTTATGGTGGCTATAGATATTGAACATTTTAAATTGTTCAATGAGTGGTATGGGCAGGATGCCGGAGACGCATTTTTAGTGAAGATCGGCGGATTTTTAAAGGATGCCCAGGAACAGTATGGCGGAATTGCAGGATATATGGGAAGTGACGATTTCTGTATTATTTTACCTGATGATGCTGATATTCTGGCCGGCCTGCAGAACCAGATTATGGATTATGTGAAGAATTACAGTGGAAACGTGGGCTTTCTCCCTGCATTTGGAGTTTATGGGATTGAAAATGACAGCCTTACCACAAGCGCCATGTATGACCGGGCGTTGATTGCGCTGACTTCGGTGAAGGGCAATTATGGAAAGCGGGTTTGCAGGTACGATACCAGGATGAAGAAAACCATGGAGGAGAACCAGAAACTGCTTTCAGAGGTTCAAAGGGCATTGGTCAATCAGGAATTCACTTTTTATGCCCAGCCGAAATGCAATCTGATAACGGGAAAGATCATCGGCCTGGAATCCCTGGTGAGATGGAACCATCCGGTCAGGGGGCTGATCCCGCCCGGTGAATTTATTCCTCTTCTGGAGAGCAATGGTTTTATAACAAATCTGGATATCTTTCTGTGGGACAGAGTCTGCAGCAGTTTAAAACAGTGGATTGACCGGGGGCACAAACCGGTTCCGATCTCAGTTAATGTGTCCAGAGTGGATATTTATACATTGGATGTGGTGGAACACTTTAAAAAACTGGTGGAGACTTATGATCTGGACCCCAGGCTGGTTGAAATTGAAATTACGGAAAGTGCATATGTGGAAGAATCCCAGATCATACCAGGGGTGATTGACAATTTGAGAAATTCAGGGTTCACAGTGCTGATGGATGATTTCGGAAGCGGATATTCCTCGCTGAACATGTTAAAGGATGTCAACGTGGATGTGCTGAAAATAGATATGAAGTTTCTGGAGATCAGCGAACAGAGTGCGGATAAAGGTGTGGGGATTCTGGAGGCCATTGCCAGAATGGCCAGGATCATGCGGCTGGATCTGATTGCGGAGGGGGTGGAGACAAAAGAACAGCTGGATTTCCTTCTGAACATCGGCTGCATTTATGGGCAGGGATATTATTATTACCGTCCTATGCCGATTGAAAAATTTGAAACCCTGCTGGCAGATGAAGATAATGTTGACTTCCGCGGCATGAAGGCAAAGCAGGTGACAAGCCTTAATATTAAAGAACTGCTCAATGAAGATGTATTCAGCCAGACCATGATCAATAATATATTAGGGGGAATTGCATTTTATGATGTGTATGAGGGACGGGTTGAGTTAATCCAGGTGAACGAACAGTATTATAAGGTCACGGGCGCAAACCCGGTTGATCTGGAAGAGTGCCGTAAGACCATCATGGAGCAGATTTATAAAGAGGACCGCAAAACTGTGCTCAGTATCTTTGAAGAGGCGTATAAAAATACATTAAACGGCGCTGAAGGAGATGTCCGGCGCTTGAAAAACGGCGGCATGATCTGGATGCATTTGAGGGCATTTTTTATTAAAGAGCAGGACGGACACAGGCTTTTTTACGGATCGGTAAGCGATGTGACAGAAAAGATGCAAAGAGAACAGAACTTGGAATCCTCTCAGAAGGCTTTAGCGGCAGCCGTAACGGTTCAGGAGTTTGATAACGATGAAGCCATGCAGAAACTTTCGGAGAGAAACCGCCGGGAAGCGGCTTCTGTTTTTGCCAGAATTACGCCCGGAGGCATGATCGGCGGATATTGTGAGGATCAATTTCCTCTTTACTTTGCAACCGGTGAGATGGTTCATCTGATGGGATATGAATCTTATCAGGAATTTGTCCAGGCTGTTGACGGAAAGGTGATCAATACCAT
The DNA here is from genome assembly GCA_018378255.1 of Clostridiaceae bacterium. Lineage (GTDB taxonomy): Bacteria > Bacillota > Clostridia > Lachnospirales > Lachnospiraceae > CHH4-2. The sequence goes on from JAGZXV010000062.1 coordinate 12,805, forward strand.
CTACCCGGGGGACAGGGAGCGGGTGATAAGGGAACTAGGAACCGAGTATTATCCCGGTATGGAATATACCACCATGTATAGAATGATGAAAAAGGACGGGAGCTGGTTCTGGACTCTGGATAAGGGGAAAGTGATCCGCACCGACGAGGGGCGTTTGGCGGTTGTCAGCGCCTGCAAAGATATTACGGAAATACTGGAGATGCAGCAGCAATTGGACGGCATCAATGAGATGCGGCAAGGGTAAAATGTGGTTGAAGCATGTGGCCCCGGTTCATTCAGCATAGCCGGCAATGCTGAATGAACCGGGGCCTGATATCCATATATGGGCTATAGTATAAACATTCTTGCTGTCATCACATCTTTGATGGAGGAAGAGGTATAGGATACGGTATAATCATCGATTTTTTTCACACCAGGATACCAGGATGCCTTGGAAGCGTGGGTGTGGTCTTTGTAATTGATTTCCATTGTCAGGGTTTCGGGAAGCCGGATATGGCATCCGGCTCGTTGGAGCAGGGCTATTCTGGCTTCTTCCCGTATCATTTCCTGGGCTTTGGCGGGAGAGACGCTGATTACTGCAGCTCCCACGCCCTGCTTTACAGCGGCTGTGCGGATGTTGGGGTCGTATCTGCGTACATGCTCGGTCAAGGCCAAATCACCGCTCAGGAATACCACGGGAACGTCCATGGAGGCGGCAATATAGGCGTGGATTAAAAATTCGGAAGCCAGCTCACCGTTGAACTTCACGTAGTTATTGCCCCGGTTCATGGTGTGGCTTAAAGGGCTTCCGCTGCTTCCGGCAGGTGAATGATAACCTACAAACATGACGGCGTCAAAGCTGGAATCCAAACCGCCCACCATGGAATCTGGCGTACAGGTCCAGCCGTTTATGATCTTCACCTCTTTTGGGAACAGGGAAAGATCCATATTGCGCCCGGTTTCATGGGCGTCTTTTACATATATTTCATCTGCGCCCGCATCCAAAGCCCCCTGGCAGGCGGCCACGGCTTCTAAGGTCATTTCTCTTGCCAGAGGCGCATATTCAATGTCCCCCATATTGGTGGAAGACCAGGAGACGGAACCTGATATCCCTTCAAAATCAACGCTGATATACACTTTCATTGTTTAAAACCCCCTCATTTTGTTTGAATTTATTGTAAATCAAAATGAGGATTTAATCAATATGTCCGGCTGCAGAGGGGCATTGACAGAAAAAAAGGTTTATATTATGATGGTAATGTTGTGAAAGACGTCAGACAAGAAGGAGTATTATGGAACAAGTAGGCGGTTTATATAACGGAAGGCCGTTAGCTGATCAGGCGGCGGATCTGATATTGAATTATATTATTGAGAATGACCTGGAAGCCGGGGCCAAACTGCCCAATGAGTTTGAACTGGCCCGGCAGATCGGAGTCGGCCGCAGCACGGTCAGAGAGGCCATTAAGATTCTGGTTTCCAGGAATATTGTGGAAATCCGCAGAGGGGCGGGAACATTTGTATCGGAAGGCCAGGGTGTGATCGAAGATCCCCTGGGGCTGACCTTTGTGAAGGATAAAAAAGGGCTGGCCCTGGATCTTTTAAGCGTCCGCCTCATGCTGGAGCCGGAAATCGCCATGATGGCGGCGGAACATGCCGAAGAAGAGCAGATACGAGGGCTGTACGCCCAGTGTGAAAAGGTAGAAGCCATGATTCACGAGGGAAAGAACCATCTGGAGGAAGACATCCTGTTTCATAAGATGATCGCGGCATGCAGCGGCAATGTGGTGGTGGAAAAACTGGTTCCGGTTATTAATTCTTCCATTGCCGTATTTGTGGATGTGACCAATGGACGGCTGAAGGAGGAAACCATAGAGACGCACCGGGAAATTGTGGACGCCATCGCAGCAAAGGATGGGGACGGAGCCAGATGTGCGATGCAGATGCATCTTTTGTACAACCGGAGGGCGATAAAAAGCATATTGGAATGACGGATGGAGGGATACCAGGCTGAAGCTGATGAATGGTCGGATGCGAAGCCGGGACATCTCTCTTTTTGGATTTAAGGAAGGATTGTCTGGATTCGGTTAATCATCTGCAATACATATGATGTCTGCGGAGGGGATAAAAGTATAAATATAAAAAGTATACCGTTATATTTACTGATTAGTAGAAAAATGGAAGTTGTATTGACAAAAACAGGGATATGTGATAATTTTAATTCATCAAATACATCATACGTCTTATGACTGAGACGCTAATGAGAATAGAACGGGAAATGACAATAGGTGAGCAGAATCAATCACCTGCAAAGCCGTGCCAAAAGGACGGCAGAATGGAGGATAATATGAAGTTAAAAAGCCAGGAAACCCGGGCAATTGCGCCGGAGATGGACCCGCTCCGCATGGGAATGGGGTGGAAGGTAGAGGATTTGGAAAAACCACAGATTCTGGTGGAGAGCACATTTGGCGACAGCCATCCTGGAAGCGCCCATCTTCTGGAATTCGTAGAGGAAGCGGTTAAGGGAATTAATGAGCAGGGAGGCAAAGGGGCCAGATATTTTGCTACGGATATTTGCGACGGCATGTCCCAGGGACATGATGGGATCAATTATTCTTTGGCGTCCAGAGACACCATCTGTAATCTGATTGAAATCCATGCCAATGCCACTACCTTTGACGCCGGAGTTTTTGTGGCAAGCTGTGACAAGGCGGTTCCCGCCCATCTGATGGCCATCGGACGGCTGAACATCCCTTCTATCGTGGTGACGGGAGGCGTTATGGAAGCGGGGCCGGATCTGCTGACCTTGGAACAGATCGGCATGTACAGCGCCATGTGCCAGAGAGGTGAAATATCCGAAGAAAAGCTCACTTATTATAAACATCATGCATGTCCCTCCTGCGGAGCCTGTTCCTTTATGGGAACTGCATCCACCATGCAGGTTATGGCTGAATCCCTGGGTCTCATGCTGCCGGGCAGCGCCCTGATGCCTGCTACCTGCGCCGATTTAAAAGAGGTCGCTTACAAGGCGGGAAAACAGGCGGTTGAACTGGCAAGGAAAGGGATGAAAGCCGGTGACATCGTGACTATGAAGTCATTTGAAAATGCAATTATGGTTCATGCGGCCATATCCGGTTCCTCCAATTCCCTGCTTCACATCCCGGCCATTGCCCATGAGTTCGGGTTTGAACTGGATGCGGATACATTTGACAGAATGCACAGGGGTGCCCATTACCTGTTAGATATCAGACCAGCCGGAAAATGGCCGGCAGAATACTTCTACTACGCAGGCGGCGTTCCCAGAATTATGGAAGAGATCAAGAGCATGCTGCATCTGGATGTTATGACCGTAACGGGCAAAACTCTGGGCGAGAATCTGGAAGACTTAAAAAAGAACGGTTTCTATGAAAAATGTGACGCTTATCTGGAAAAGGTGGGAAGGAAACGCACGGATATTATCCGCACCTTTGACGATCCCATCGGCACGGACGGCACGATTGCCATATTGAGAGGCAACCTGGCTCCGGAAGGTGCGGAAGTAAAGCATACGGCGGCTCCCAAAGAAATGCACACGGCCATATTAAAGGCAAGGCCGTTTGACTGCGAGGAAGACGCAATCGAAGCTGTCATCAGTAAGAAAATCAAACCCGGAGATGCGGTACTCATCCGCTATGAAGGCCCGAAAGGAAGCGGCATGCCGGAGATGTTCTACACAACCGAGGCGATTTCCTCCGATGAAGAACTGGCAAAAACAATTGCCCTGATTACAGACGGTCGTTTTTCAGGCGCGTCCAAAGGACCTGCCATCGGCCATGTATCGCCAGAGGCCGCCGACGGAGGCCCAATCGCACTTGTAGAGGAGAACGACCTGATTGAGATCAACATCCCGAAACGGATCCTCAGAATTATAGGCATTGACGGAGTGGAGAAAACCCCGGAAGAAATCGATGCGGTTCTGGCTGAGAGAAGGAAAGCATGGTCTCCTAAGCCGAGAAAATATACTTCAGGGGTGCTTAAAATTTTCTCTGAACATGCGGTGTCACCGATGAAGGGCGGATATATGGAGTAGGGATTTAAAGTAAAGGGCGATTAAAGTAAAGGGTGAAGGCATTTTCGAAAATGCCTTCGCCCTTTACTTTACTTTCCCCCATTCACCTCATCCAACGCCGCCTGCGCCGTTTTTGCCGCCTCCTTCAGCGCCGCGTCCGCAGGGACATTTTCTATCTCCACCTGATCGGCTGCGATTGACAGGGCGTCAAAGATTTTGCCGCCTGTGGGATCGATGGGATCAGGAGAAGCGTGCATGGACTGGTTAAAGGGGATGAGAGCCTGAGGGTTTTCTTCCGTATACGCTTTATAGTCGGGATCATCCAAAGTGGATTTTCGAACCGGGATATACCCGGTGGCCATGGACCATTTGGCCTGCTGGGTGTTTTCTGTGAAATACTTCATGAATTCATAAGCACCGTCTTTTGTCCGGTCCTTCCCTGTTTCTACCATGACTAACTGCAGGACTCTGGCTACCGGCGCGGCTTCGTGATCCCCGAAGCCGGGCTGCTCCATGGCGCCCACGATTGAAAAGTCCAGATCAGCCTGGTCGCCGGAGGATCCGGTATAACCTCCCGCCTTGTCCTGAAGCACGTCGTCCATGGTAGCGTACCAGTATTCCCAGCCCTGACCGCCGTAGTGGATGGCCATGGACTTATCGTCATGGATCCATTTTCGTGCGGATTCCCAGGCATCCACCCATGGCTCTGAATCTATGAGGACGGTGGTGTTGTCACTGCTTATCATGGCCCCGCCGTTGCTGAGCGCCATATCGATCAGATTATCCGCCCCCCACATGGGTTCCCAGCCATAGGCGCTGCCGCCGGTTTTCCTGTAAATGTTGCCGGAGGCTTCTGCCAGATCCTGCCAGGTTTTGATGGCATCCGGTTCAATCCCGCATTGTTCAAAAATGCCCCTGTTATAGTACATTACCTGAGTGGTGCCATAAGCGGGAATGGCGAACAGCGTGCCGTTCTCCTGAATGCATTGGTTATAAAATACGGGAATCAGCCCGCTGCTGTCAAAAGAAGGATCTTGTTCTATATAGATATCCATAGGCACCAGCAGATTTTTCGCCATAAGGCTCCGGGATTTATCCGAATCCAAAAGAGCCACGTCAGGCGCATTTTTTCCGGCAATCCCTGCCTGAAGCTTGGTGTAGGTTTCGTCGTAGTCTGCCTGCTGTATGCCGGTCACCTGATATTGATCCTGGGACTGGTTGTAGCCCTGGATGATTTCTTCCATCACTCCGGCCGCAGTTTTCCCTCCGGAGTACCAGAACGTGACCTGTACCCTTCCGCCGGCTGTTACATCCTTTGGCTGGCCGGCTGACCCGCAGCCGGTGAGGAGCAGGGAAAACAGAGATGCTGTTAAAGCGGCTGTACGGAAATTTTTGGTGAAGCTTTTTTGAGAGATTTTCCTCTTTGTCAATGTTTTACGGTTCATTTAATTTCCTCCTTGCAGATGATAATTTTTATAGGAAATTATCCTTTGCATCCCAAATCTGTAATGCCCTCTACAATCCATTTCCAGGATGCCGCAAACAGCAGCAGCAAAGGGACTACCACAACGCTCCCGGCAGCCATCACAAGTGACCATTCGGTTCCATACGCCCCTCCTTCATAGAGAAATCGTCTCAGACCCTGGGATACCAGGCTTAATTTTGGTGTATCCGTTATAAGGGAAGGCCACATATAGCTGTTGTAAGTATTGATAAAGGACAGCAGGATAAAAGTTATAAATGAAGAGCGGGCCATCGGAACTACAATTTTTATGAGTATGGAAAAATGGCCCGCGCCGTCCACTCTGGCCGCTTCCATGGTTTCAGCCGGAACAGCCTTAAATGCCTGGCGGAGCAGGAAAATACCGAATACGCTGACCCCGTTAGAGAGAATCAGCCCACCGTAGCTGTCCAGCAGTCCCATACGGGAAAGTATGATATAACAGGGAATATAGGTGACGGCTGTGGGCACCATATAAGTGAACAGCACTAGCCTAAACAATATTTCCCTGCACCTGATCTTCATGAAAGTGACTGCATACGAGAAAAGAGAACAGCAGGCCACCTGGATCAAGACCACGCAGACTGCCACAAAAAGGCTGTTTGCAAGATAGCGTGGAATGGGGGAACTGCCCAGTACGGTCATATAATTTTCATACCTGGGTACCGCTGGCCAGAAACTGTGAAGGGACATCACTTCTTCTTTTGTTTTAAAAGAGCTGACAGCCATCCACAAAAATGGAAATATAGTGAAACAGCAGGCCGGTCCCAATATGAGATGGGCGGCCAGACGGCCCGGATTATGCCTTTTTCCAGCAGCCCGGATTCTTTTATTGTTCATCAGACTGCCCTTCCTTTCGGTTTATGTAAGTCTGCAAGATAGCGAGCGACATTCCTATAGCCATGAGGACGACGACAGCCGCTGCCGCTTTTCCCATGTTAAACTGTTCAAATCCCAACTGATAATAGAGATATAACAGAGTTCGGGTGCTGCCGGAGGGCCCTCCCTGGGTCAAAATCTGGATCTGGTCGTAAGCTCTCAGGGAATCAGCCGCCGTCACAAGGCCCACCAGCAGGACGGCAGGGCGCAGCAGAGGCAGGGTAATATAGTAGAAACGCCGGAAACTGTCCGCTCCGTCCATGGATGCCGCCTCGTATAGCCCTTCCGGGATTCTGGACAGCGCTCCTGTGAATAAAAGCATGACGTAACCCAGGTTTTTCCAGACGGTTACCAAGGCGACGCTGGCAAGGGCTGTTTGGGAACTGTGAAGCCAGGGAAGACCTTCCATCCCAAGCCGGTTTAAGAGATAATTGGCCAATCCACTGTCCGGTTCAAAAATCCAGGTCCACACGATGGATACGGCCACAGCCGGTGTGATCCAGGGCGAGAACAAAATGAGGGAATAGATGGTGTGTCTGCCTGCCGACCACAAAACCAGAGCCAGCAAAAGCCCCAGGCCCATTGCCGGGATCACCGTTTCCAGGGCGAATAATAACGTATGGGACAAGGCGCTCCGAAAGCTGTCGTCCCTGAAAAGAGAACTGTAATTTTTCAGACCGGTGATGTGAAAATCCGAAGTCATATAATCCCAGTCCGTGAAGCTGATCCCTATGGAAGCCCCTATGGGAATCAGCCAGAAGAGGGTGAGAAAGACCAGGGCAGGCAGTATAAAGGCGGCAAAAACCAGACCGTCTTTTAGAGCTTTGGTACAATGGATGTGGGACATAGTGAAAGTCCTCCTTAATCAAATGACATAGTGTTCATAAAAACAAATAATTTGCATAAAATGAACAAGAAAGACAATATCATTAATTCCATATACTGTCAATAAAAATGTTCAAAATATATTTAATAACTAATAAAATGAACAATACCCTATAGATATGAATGCAAAAACAGATTCTTCTGCAAAAGAAAACAACGGAGTGGCCTGTCGTGGAGTTTTTGCCTGGAAGCAGGAAAATGAAGGCATTTTGCATAGGAAATATAAGGAAAGACTGACAAAATATTGTCATTCCTCTGTTGCAAGAATGCATAAAATCATGTACAATATAGTATTGTTAGAATTAGTATGCTTAAAAATTAAAATAAACAAGCGGGTGAAGTTATTGCATCCTGCGCAAAAAAGATGAAGGAGAATAAAAATGAGTAAAAAGCCTGTAGTTTTAATGATACTGGATGGATACGGATTAAACGATAACTGTGATGCCAATGCGGTCTGCGAAGGCAGGACGCCGGTTATGGACCAGTTGATGAGCCAGTGTCCATTCGTTAAGGGCAATGCAAGCGGCATGGCGGTAGGGCTTCCTGAGGGACAGATGGGAAATTCGGAAGTGGGCCATTTGAACATGGGCGCAGGCCGCATCGTATATCAGGAACTGACCAGAATTACAAAATCAATTGCAGACGGTGATTTCTTTGAAGTTCCGGCCTTTTTACAGGCCGTTGAAAACTGCAAAAAGAACGGCAGCGCTCTTCATTTATTCGGATTGGTTTCAGACGGCGGAGTTCACAGCCACAATACGCATATCTATGGTCTCCTGGAGCTGGCTAAGAGAAACGGACTTGAGAAAGTATTCGTCCACTGTTTCCTGGATGGCCGTGACACACCTCCTGCTTCAGGAAAAGAGTTTGTGGCCGCTCTGGAAGATGAGATGAAGAAGATCGGTGTGGGAAAAGTGGCATCTGTTATGGGCCGTTATTACGCGATGGACCGTGACAACCGCTGGGATCGTGTGGAACTGGCTTATAATGCCCTCACAAAAGGGCAGGGCAATACCGCGGACAGCGCGACTGGAGGAATCCAGGCATCTTATGACGATGATAAAAACGATGAATTCGTAGTTCCGTTTGTAGTCACCGAGAACGGCAGACCTGTTGCTACGATTCAGGATCATGATTCCGTAATATTCTATAACTTCCGTCCTGACCGCGCAAGAGAGATTACCAGAGCGTTCTGTGACGATGATTTTGCCGGTTTTGCAAGAGAAAAACGCCTTGATCTGACTTATGTCTGCTTTACCGATTATGATGAAACCATTCAGAATAAGCTGGTGGCTTTCCATAAAGAGAGCATTACTAATACATTTGGAGAGTTCCTGGCAGCCCATGGTAAAACCCAGGCCAGAATTGCCGAGACAGAGAAATATGCCCATGTGACCTTCTTCTTTAACGGAGGAGTGGAAGAACCTAATAAAGGAGAGGACAGAATCCTGGTTAAATCACCCAAGGTGGCAACTTATGACTTACAGCCGGAGATGAGCGCGCCTGAAGTCTGCGACAAGCTGGTGGAGGCCATTAAGTCCGACAAATACGATGTGATCATCATTAACTTTGCAAATCCAGACATGGTAGGGCATACAGGCGTGGAAGCAGCAGCTATTAAGGCAATTGAGACGGTTGACAACTGTGTGGGAAGAACTGTGGAAGCAATTAAGGAAGTGGATGGAGTGATGTTCATCTGTGCCGACCACGGCAATGCAGAGCAGTTGGTGGATTACGTGACGGGAGAACCATTTACCGCTCATACCACAAATCCGGTGCCATTTATTCTTGTTAATGCAGATCCTTCTTATAAATTAAGAGAGGGCGGCTGTCTGGCTGATATCGCGCCTACGCTGATTGAGCTGTTGGGTATGGAACAGCCTAAGGAGATGACAGGAAAATCTTTGCTGGTTAAATAGAGAATAAAATAAAAATATAAATTGAGTATAAAAATAGGGCGTGTCGTAGCGACAAATATACTGTCATAAATTTTTATTGGCCTGGGTTAATTCCCAGGCCTTTTTGAGTGGAGTGGAAATTTTATGAATAAAACGGCAGCCTGTTTAATGTAGTATTGGGAGGAGCCCCCGTACTTTACATCACCCATGAGGCATGATGTGGTGGGGAAGTAAACCATGAAAGGCTAAAACGAGGAAATGAATGATGATGGGGGACGGGGCGCACTATTTTATAGATTCGGTCAGAAAATAGAATTGGAGTACACTATACAACTAAACAATAATGATCTATAATGACATTAACAAAGTATTTAATTCGGAGGGGGTTGCTTATGGCTAATAAATGTTGTTTATGCTCTAAAGATATACCTTTTTATGCTACAGATTATGCGTTGTCGGAAGAATTATATAAAAAGAGGGTATGTGACGAGTGCCTTAGAGTTTTAGATACCGTAAGGAAGGCATCTGAACCTGGCAATGGAGATGCTTACTATGCCGCTAGAAAGAAATTGGAAGGAAGACTTGACAAGATAACAGATCAAGAAGTTGTGAGATTTTGTAAGGACCTTTTATTGGTGGGGAATGATTATTTTAGCAAGGTTGAAGAGCAAAAAAAGAGAATTCAAAACCATCTGCAAACCACAGGATTCAACTTTGAAGGGTTTAGAATTACGAAGTATAATGGTATTGTTAATGGTGAGGCGGTGTTAGGCGCAGGGATTCTATCTGATCCAAATATGAAATTTTTAGAGTTGTTTAAGGCTGAACCAGAGGTTTTCTCGGAAAAAATTACTGAAGCAAGAGAAGCAGCAATTATAAAATTAATAGAGGAATCTATTAAAAAAGGTGGAAATGCAGTAATAGGGATAAAATTTGATTATATTGCGTTTTCAAATAACATAATAGGAGTAGTTGCAAGTGCTACATCAGTTATAGTAGAAGCTGATTAGAGGGAGCTTTTTGTTTTGCATTTAAGAGCGGGGGCCCTGACTGGAGCTGACGCTCTTTTGCATTTAATACTTTGTTTTTGACCTAATAATGTATTTTATAAGTAATAACAAAAAATCCCGGAATACTGCATAAATGCGTTATTAATCTTAACAAAACTTTAATACGGGAATATAACCCTCATCAGTTATAATAAAATAGTGCACATAACATTAAAAAGGAGGGTTCATGATATTTTACCAAACTAAACTTCAGGAGAAGCTGCAGGAAGCTTTGAAGGCAGTCCTTCCGATCATTGGGATTGTGCTGCTGCTCTGTTTTACCATTGCCCCGGTTTCGCCAAGCATATTAATGGCGTTTATTCTGGGAGCGGTGCTGCTGATTGTGGGAATGATGTTTTTTTCACTGGGAGCGGAACTGGCGATGACGCCCATGGGGGAGAGGGTCGGTACCAGCATAACCAGGTCCAAAAAACTATTGGTGATGATCGGTCTGGGTTTTTTACTGGGATTTATGATTACCATTTCGGAGCCGGACCTTCAGGTTCTGGCGCAGCAGGTTCCTGCAATACCCAATATGGTGCTGATTCTGGCAGTGGCAGTGGGCGTTGGGATATTTTTAAGCATTGCGCTTCTTCGTATGCTTTTTGGCATTGCGCTGCCGCCACTTCTGGTGGTGCTCTATTGCATCGTATTTGTTCTGACAATTTTTGTTCCGGCTGATTTTCTGGCTGTGGCCTTTGATTCCGGAGGCGTGACTACCGGACCGATGACAGTGCCTTTTATCATGGCTCTTGGTATTGGTATCTCTTCAATTCGAAGCGATAGACATGCGGCTGATGACAGTTTTGGCCTTGTGTCCCTTTGTTCGGTGGGACCTATTTTAGCAGTTCTAGTATTAGGGATGATTTTTCATCCGGCAGGCGGAGCCTATGAGCCGGAGGTGATCCCGGAGATTCAAAATTCCGTTGTGCTGAGGAAATTGTTTTCCGATGCGCTGCCTGAATATATGGCTGAAATGGCGGCCTCGCTGTTTCCGATCATTTTCTTTTTTGGAATATTTCAAATGGTATCTTTAAAACTCAGCAGAAAAAAATTGATTAAAATTTCTATTGGACTGATCTATACATACATCGGCCTGGTTCTGTTTTTAACAGGGGTGAACGTGGGCTTTATGCCGGCAGGAAACTATTTGGGACAGGTGATCGCAGGACTGCCTTACAGGTGGATTATCGTGCCTATTGGAATGGTGATCGGTTACTTTATCGTTATGGCAGAACCAGCCGTTTATGTGCTGACTAAACAGGTAGAGGAGCTGACGGATGGGGCGATACCTGGTAAAGCCATGGAAACAAGCCTTTCCATCGGCGTGTCCTGTTCCATCGCGTTGGCTATGATCAGGGTATTGACCGGGATTTCAATTTTATGGTTTCTTATTCCGGGCTATGCGGTCGCATTGAGTTTATCATTTTTCGTGCCTAAGATATTTACAGCGATTGCATTTGACTCAGGTGGTGTGGCATCCGGGCCGATGACGGCTACATTTTTACTGCCATTTGCCATGGGAGCCTGTGTGACTGTTGGCGGCAATATTGTGACGGATGCATTTGGCGTTGTGGCAATGGTGGCAATGACTCCGTTAATCACCATACAGGTCCTGGGCGTGATCTATCAGAGGAAGGCAAAGCATTCCAAGGTGCAGATACCGGCAGCAGAACCGCTGGCTTCTTTAGATATGCTTAATGATTACGATATTATTGAATTATAGAAAGGGAATAAGGGATGAGTGAAGTATATTTGATGATTACCGTAACGAACCGGAGCCGTATAGAAAAATTCCTTTCCTTTTACAAGGAAAAACAGCTGAATGTCATGATGGTGACTTTGGGAGCCGGAACGGCATCCGGGGATATGCTGGATTATCTCGGTTTAGAGGCGGCTGAAAAAGCGGTGATCTTTTCCGTGATAACGGATGATAGCTGGAATAAAGTAAAAAAAGGTCTGGAAAACCAGATGAAAATTGATATACCCGGCAGTGGAATTGCATTTATCATTCCTTTAAGCAGCATCGGAGGAAAGCGGGAACTGATGTTTTTGACGGAAAACCAGGGATATGAGAAAGGGGAAGAAACCGTATTGAAGGAAACAACTCATGAGCTGTTAGTAGTAATTGCGAATAACGGATATATAGAAAGCGTGATGGACGCGGCCAGAACCGCCGGGGCAGCCGGAGGAACCGTACTCCACGCGAAGGGAACCGGCATGGAACGGGCGGAACAGTTTTTAGGCGTCTCGCTGGCCTCTGAAAAAGAGATGATCTTCATTGTCACCAAGAAAGAGCAAAAAAATGCTATTATGAAAGCTATTATGGCCCAGGCCGGAATGGAATCGAAGGCTAAGTCCATTGTGTTTTCTTTACCGGTTACAAGCACAGCGGGGCTGCGGCTGTTGGAAGAAAATTAAAGATGGGGAAAATCTTTATTTAATTATATTGGTGAAAGTAACGCCGTGAATCCAGGGATCGGGGGCGGACATCAAACCACCCCCGCCCGGTCCGATGCCCCGCC
>JAGZXV010000339.1 GCA_018378255.1 Clostridiaceae bacterium
CGCCCATCCGGTGCGCCCTCCCCATCCGCTTGACCAGTCTCGGACTTCACATTCCCTGGATCCCCGGCGTAACTTTGGCCACTCAACTAAATAAAGATTAGTTAAAGAATAACTGTGTCCAGTAATCCACTCCATTTGCTCCCTTATAATGTCCGATCCCAATGGAGGTAAAGGAAGAATTCAGAATATTAGCCCGATGTCCTGAACTATTCATCCAGCCTTTCATTACAGCTTCCGGTGAAGTCTGTCCATAGGCAATGTTTTCGCCTGAACTTCTGTAATTCACTCCAAAAGCGGTAAGAGCAGTGCTGAAGCTGCTTCCATCCGGTCTGGTATGAGAGAAGGAACTCTCGATTTCACGGGCACGAAGTTCGGCAGCCTGAGCCGCTTTTGAATCCAGCGTGAGCGGGGACACTCCGGCTTTGGCACGTTCCTGGTTTACCAGATTCAGTACCTGTGATACAAATGCGTCTGAGCTGGTGGAATCATTTCCTGGATTCTCCGGGGTTGGATCCTGCATTCCGCCGTCCGGGCTCGGGAATTCTGGCGATGGAAGGCTGATATCCGGAATATTGGTTCCAGGAGTATTGAACCCAGGTTTGTTAAAATCGGGAAATCCGGGAAACTGTGTCTGACAGTTTCCATTTCCACCGCCAATCACGACCACGGCCCCCTTTCCGCCCTGAAGATTGTATGTAGTCATAGCAGCCTGGGAAGTCATAGGCACTAAAGCTGTGATGCTCAAAGCGGTTGCTGCAGATAATGCATAAACTGATAATTTTCTCATGGTAATTTCCTCCTAAATTGTTACATTAGTGTTACATATGTGTTACAAAAAAGATAATAACATAAAATCCCTGGGAAATAGCAGGGAATAAATGGTAATTGTCTGAAGGTGCTGTCTGGCGGGCCAAAACACAGTACAAATCCTGGGTTTTTATTTGACAGACTAATGGTGATGTACGTTTTATAATTTCTGTATTTCATAATATTACCTGAGGAAACTTGCCAAAACAGGGATTTTAAGTGTATAATATTAAAGATTATGCAGATATCCGGAATGCAGCGGATATACAAAATATGGAGGAATAACATGGCTAAAACACAGTATAATGCGGATAGTATTACGGTTCTGGAAGGCCTGGAAGCCGTCAGAAAACGTCCGGGTATGTATATTGGGGGGGTTGGCAGCAAGGGCCTGAACCATTTAATATATGAAATTGTTGACAACGCGGTAGATGAGCATCTGGCAGGTTACTGCGATAAAATATGGGTTACCCTTGAGGCTGACGGCTCCTGTACAGTCAAAGACAGCGGCCGGGGAATTCCGGTGGAGATGCATAAGAAGGGGATGTCGGCGGAACGTATCGTTTTGTCCACGCTCCATGCAGGGGGTAAATTTGATAACGATGCATACAAGACCAGCGGAGGGCTTCACGGGGTAGGATCCTCAGTGGTTAATGCACTGTCAGCCCACATGGAAGTGAAAGTATATAAAAACGGAGCCATACATTACGATGTCTATGAAAAGGGACGTCCTGTGGTGGATCTGATTGACGGTCTCCTTCCTGTTATCGGAAAGACAAAAGAAACGGGAACGGAGATTAATTTTTTACCGGACAGCGAAATCTTTGAAAAGACCAGGTTTAAAGCAGACTGGCTGAAGAGCAGGCTGCATGAGACCGCCTATTTAAATCCCAAACTCACAATTATGTATCAGAACAAAAGGCAGGGGGAAGAAGAGAGTATTATATTTTCTGAACCGGAAGGCATTGTTTCTTATGTAAAAGAACTGAACTCAGGAAAGACGCCGGTCCATGACCCGGTTTACTTTAAGGGAGAGGTGGACAAGATCGAAGTGGAAGTGGCGGTTCAGTTTGTGGACACCTTTGAGGAAAATATTCTGGGATTCTGCAACAACATTTTTACTCAGGAAGGCGGCACTCATCTGGTGGGATTTAAAACCAGATTCACTCAGCTGATTAACAGTTACGCCCGTGATCTCGGAATACTGAAGGAGAAGGATACCAACTTCACAGGTGCCGATACCAGGAACGGGATGACGGCGATTGTGGCTGTAAAACATCCTGACCCCATATTCGAAGGCCAGACCAAGACGAAACTGGCCAGTGCAGATGTCACAAAAGCAGTTTTTACTGTGGCAGGTGACGAACTGCAGCGCTATTTTGACCGGAATTTGGAAGTGTTAAAGGGCGTAATTGCCTGTGCGGAAAAATCGGCCAAGATCAGAAAGGCGGAAGAAAAGGCCAAGACCAACATGCTGACAAAATCCAAGTTCTCTTTTGACAGCAACGGGAAACTGGCTAACTGTGAAAGCAGGGATCCGGAAAAATGTGAAATTTTCATAGTGGAAGGAGATTCCGCCGGCGGTTCCGCAAAGACGGCCAGAAACCGCCAGTATCAGGCAATTCTGCCGATCCGCGGCAAAATACTCAATGTGGAAAAGGCGTCTATGGATAAGGTTCTGGCCAATGCGGAAATCAAGACTATGATCAATACCTTTGGCTGCGGTTTTTCAGAAGGCTATGGGAACGATTTTGATATTACAAAACTTCGCTATAATAAAATTATTATTATGGCAGATGCGGATGTGGACGGAGCACACATTTCTACCTTGCTTCTTACTTTGTTTTATCGTTTTATGCCGGAGCTGATTTA
>JAGZXV010000063.1 GCA_018378255.1 Clostridiaceae bacterium
CACGAAATACCAAACTCCGCCTCGATCAAATACTTCTTTGCTTTTTCTACTTTCCTTCCTCAAATCTTTTTTCTCATTTATTCATGCCAATACACAGCCCTGCCCCCGATCCCTGGATTCACGGCGTTACTTTCACCAATATAATTAAATAAAGATTTCAATTACCTCAATCACAATTCTCCTGTGCCTCTGACAACGTAAACACCTGTCTCTTACGAGCCATCTCATCGCTCTCCAGATACTCGTCATAAGTCGTGATCTTATCAATCAACTGTCCATTGACAATTTCCATAATCCGGTTAGCCGTTGTCTGCACGATCTGATGATCTCTGGAGGAGAAGATCAGTACGCCCGGGAATTTCACAAGGCCGTTGTTTAACGCTGTGATAGCCTCCATATCCAAATGGTCGGTCGGCTCATCCAGCATCAGCACATTGGCGCCTGAAATCATCAGCTTGGAAAGCATGCAGCGCACTTTCTCACCACCAGAAAGAATGCGCACTTTCTTCACGCCGTCTTCACCTGCAAACAGCATACGGCCCAGGAAGCCGCGGACATAGGTCACGTCTTTTTCCGGTGAATACTGGGTCAGCCAGTCCACAATCGTATCGTCGTTGTCAAATTCCGCTGAGTTGTCCTTAGGGAAATAAGACTGGGTCGTGGTGAGGCCCCATTTATAACTTCCGGAATCCGGCTCCATTTCCCCTGCAAGGATCTGGAATAATATGGTTTTGGCGTGCTCGTTGGGCCCTACCAATGCCACCTTATCCTCCCTGTTCAGTGTAAAGGAAAGGTTATCCAGCACTTTCACCCCGTCAATGATCTTTGTAAGTCCTTCAACAGTCAGGACTTCATTGCCGATCTCACGGGCCGGACGGAAATCAATATATGGATACTTACGGCTGGACGGTTTGATATCGTCCAGTTCGATCTTTTCAAGAGCACGCTTACGTGATGTCGCCTGCTTTGATTTGGATGCATTGGCGGAGAATCTCTGGATGAATTCCTGTAATTCCTTGATCTTCTCCTCTTTCTTGCGGTTCTGCTCCTTCATCTGTTTCACCATCAACTGGCTGGATTCATACCAGAAATCATAGTTTCCGGCGTATAACTGGATCTTGCCGTAGTCGATGTCCGCAGTATGCGTACAAACTTTATTCAGGAAATAACGGTCATGGGATACCACGATTACCGTATTTTCAAAGTTGATCAAAAATTCTTCCAGCCATGCGATGGCGTCCAGGTCCAAATGGTTGGTCGGCTCGTCCAGAAGCAGGATGTCCGGGTTGCCGAATAAAGCCTGTGCCAGCAGGACTTTGACCTTCTGGGCGCCGGTTAAATCCTTTAAAAGGCTGTAATGGAGATCGCTTTCGATGCCAAGGCCATTTAACAGGTTGGCGGCATCGGACTCCGCCTCCCATCCGTTCATTTCTGCGAATTCGCTTTCCAGCTCCGCCGCTTTGATGCCGTCTTCATCGGTAAAATCTTCCTTCATGTAGATCGCATCTTTTTCTTTCATAATTTCGTACAGTCTGGAATTTCCCATGATGACAGTATCCAGAACCTGATATTCATCGTATTTAAAATGATCCTGCTGCAGAAAAGAAAGTCTCTGACCGGCGGTGATAACAATGTCGCCCGTAGTTGACTCCAACTGCCCGGATAAAATTTTTAAAAATGTTGACTTTCCGGCGCCGTTAGCACCGATCAGACCATAACAGTTACCTTCTGTAAATTTGATATTTACATCTTCGAATAATGCTTTTTTACCAACTCTCAGTGTGACATTATTTGCGCTAATCATATCCTATACCTTTCTATTCCTCTGCTCTGCTTTCACAAAATAGTTTTCATAAAAAAGAAGGGTCAGCAACTGGCCCCATCTCTAGTATCAATATCATTGTACAGGAAAATCCTGATTTTGCAAGTGTTTTTCAACGTCTTTGCGTATTTTTCATAAAAAAAATGCCAATTCCCAAAAATCTTTGTGCACACTCATAATCGACTTCTTTTTTGGGGTGTGATATTATAATAAACGTAAACCCCCCCAATACATTATATAGTTTTTGCTACACCCCATAAGAAACGAAATACCTTCTCCTAAAAAGACCAGCTACCCCGGCTGGTCTTTTTATTTTTTCTATTTCTGTTCTAAGTCCTTCACTTTTACCGTTCCATTCTTAATTAATTCCAAAAATACAGGAACCAGCATGGGATCAAACTGGCGGCCCGACTGGTTTATCAGCTCCTCACAGGCAAATTCCACCGTGTACGCTTTCTTATAACTTCTGGCTGATGTCATGGCGTCAAATGCATCCGCAATAGCTAAGCATCTGGCCCCGATGGGCAGGTCTTCACCGGCGATTCCCCTTGGATACCCCCGGCCGTCCCAGCGCTCGTGATGGCCCACAACCGCCGGAATCACATAATCCAGGCTGGGCAGATGGCGGATAATCGCGATGGAATGCTCCACATGGCTTTTCATGATGTCGTATTCCTCCTCATCCAGCCTGCCCGGTTTTCTTAAGATGTGTTCCGGGACAGCAATTTTTCCGATGTCGTGAAGCAGGGCGGCTTCATGGATAATACGGACGTGTTCGTCATTTAACCCTGCTGCCTTAGCCAGCGCCGAAGCGTAATCAGCCACGTTCTGGCTGTGCTGGAAGGTGTAGTGGTCTTTGGCATCAATGGCAGCGGTCAGAGCATAGATGGTGGCTGCGTATTCCTCGTAATTGCTTTCCATGATATTGGATGCAGCACTTATATTGTCCCCGCTTCTCTCTCCCATGGTGTATTGGCAGATCTTATTTTTACCGCTTCGCTTGGCATTGTACACTGCCATATCCGTATTTTCCAACAATTCCTTGACTGTAGACGCACAATATGGGGCCACGCAGATACCGCCGCAGACCGTCAGGGTTTTTAACCTGGCTCCGTCGGAATTCTTATCGATCTTTGCGATCTGCTTGCGGATATTTTCAGCCAGATTCATGGTTTGCAGCGCATTATAGCCAGGCAGACAGACTGCAAATTCTTTGCCGCCATAACGGCAGGCCGTTCCGTTGCTCCCCACACTGCTGTCGATGATCTGCGCAATCCGCTGCAGGGCTTTATCGCCTTCATAGGTGCCGTATAACTGGTTAAACAGCTTAAAATCATCTACATTCAGGATCAGCAGGGCAAGGGAATCCCAGCTCTTCGCCTCGTATTCCTCCTGGAGCACCTGCATGAATGATTTCCGGTTCAGAAGGCCGGTCAGCTGGTCCGTCGTCGCCTCCCGCTTCGCCCTCTCATAAAGGCTTGCATTTTTCACAGCCACAGAAGCGATGGACTGGACGGATTCCAAAAAAGAGATATCATCGAAAGTAAAATCGCTCCCCCTCTGCTTTTCTCCCAAGAGCACCACTCCTGCCAGCACCCCGTCGCTTTTCAAAGGTAAGATACAGCTGGCCTTGAGTTCATGAATCAGCCGTTTTTCTTCTTCCCACATGGATTTATAGGTGGCTGACCGTTTAAACTCCTTTACCATCATGGCATTATCCCTGTCCTTAAACCAGGTGATGCATGGATTATCCGCAGAAATGGAAAATCCCCTGATATCCAGCGGAGCCGCCGACTGCACCGGCTTATAGTGGTGCTTCGTATCATCCAGCAGGCACACATAGGCCTTTTTCACATGAATGGCCGAACAGATCACGTCCACCAGCAGAGCCAGAACTTCCTTGATCTCCAGACTATTGGACACTGCCATGGTAAATTCCTTTAAAAGGTCATTGTGGACCTGTTCTTCTCTCAAAAACAGGTTATTAAATATCGTCTGCATGATCTGATAGATAAACATCATAAAAACAGCAAAAAGAATCGCAATGATCAATATGGAGTAATTCTCCACCTGCGGATAATACCTGAGTAAGATGTTCTCCATAGGATTAATCAGATAAACGCCCAGCACCGAGCACAAAAGCATGGACTCGGCCATCACAACTCCCCTGGACACTAAAAGCGTCATCCGAAACAGCCGCTTTTTATACAGCGCATAGAACATCAGGCAGGCATTGGCTATCCCGGACAGCGTATCCCAGGGAAAATAATTGCCCGGAATGATGGAGACCAGATTGCCAATCACCATGATGGGAAGCCCTATCATAACAGGCATCAGGCTGTTTAACGGAACATCCCGTTCCTTCACTCCATAGGACACCATACCGATCCCATGAATCATCATAAGCACCAAAAATACGGTCGGTATGCCGATCGTCCACGTGGTATGATAAACAAAGATCGCATTTCCGTTGGGCAGCTGCACCAGTTCAGGCACTTTTAAAAACAGTTGGAAATGAGTCAGCACCAGCATGACAACCGTCCCCGACATCCAAAGCTTTTTCGCGTATCTGTCGCTGGAATCCACCAGATGATAGACGAACTGATAAGCCATCAAAGGAATCGCAAACAATGCCAGGATCGAGACTTCATACCAAAACTCATATCCGGGGTAAACCTGCAGTCTCATCAGCATGGAACCGCCGGTCCAAAGGAGACAGCAGGCTAAAAGCCGAATAAATGATTGTATTATATTATTTTTCTTAGCCGAAAGCAGCGCTATCATAAGAAAGAGATAACAGGCAACTGCCAGGATCGGCACCCAGATAAACGGGATATTTACATTCATTGGCTGTACCTCCATTCAGCGCCATCCGGCCGGCTGTCAAATTTCAGAAATTCCGACAGCTCAAATGCCGACGGATTCACCCTTCTCAATTTCTTCCCCGTCTTTTTCGCATATTCATCCACCATTCCGCATTTTAATATGGTGATTTGCAGCGGTTCAATTCCAAGCATTTTCTTTAAATCCCTGTAATCCGTATCAAAGTATGTAAAATACACTTCCAGGTGTTCCTTCAGAATCTGTTTGCTGACGGCAATGTGATCCAGCTCTTTCGGATCCATTTCCACGTAGAGATGAAGGTAGGGCCTTCTTTTGCCGTCAAATTCCTTTCTGGCAATCCAGTGTTTCACAGCCAGCCCGGAAAGCTTCACCACCTCTTCGATGGAATGTTCCGTAATTCTGGTGAAACCTGCAATATCGATCACAGTTGGCACCCGGTCTAAAAATACGAGCTGGGGTAGGGATGTGCTCTTATCCCCGCCTGTACTGATGCACCGGAACATATCTCCAATCCTGTAGCGCGCAAATGCCCCGCCCTTTAACACAGTGATCACAAGCTCATAATTGTGATCCGGGGCCAGCTCATTCATGAGCACCGTAGCAGGCCGGTAAGAAGGATCTGCCTGTTCCTTATAAAATTCGTCTTCAGGAATAAATTCATAAAAACAGTTATCTGGGAAAAATACCATTCCATTGCGGGTCTGGGTTTCCGTCGCCGCCATGGACACCTCGGTTCCCGCAAAGATCTCAAGAGGTTTAAGCCCCCATGCCTCCTTTAACGCTTCTTTGTAAGAGGCCGTATCCGTCCCCGCGCATACGAGGGATTTCAGTTTAAACAAGTCCTTGGGTTTGATCTCCCGCCCTTCCTTGCTGCACTGGAATTTGGCTCTCAGATAACGGTAAATCATCTTTGGCCTCATATGAACGGCTTTTTTCAGCATACTTCCGGAAGAGCTGCTTTTAATGGATTCGGAAAAATTTTCAGTCACATAATATATGACGCTGCTGAGGCCGAAGAAAAGGTCGATTCCCTGCTGCATTGCCAGGGAGAACCCTTTTCTGTTCCTCTCCCCAAAAGACATGCTGAGCGCTTCCTTCACCGGCGGCAGGAATTTAAAATCCACTTCCTCCGCAAATATAACAGGAAATAATCCTGTCACATAAGGAAGGGGCGCCAGACCGAACAATACCCTGTCACCGTTCTGCTGTCTGGCCTTCTGGGTATCCCCGCAGGCTCCCAGCACAGTTACCGCCAGCAGGTTATTCTTGAATACATCCAGCATGGCTCTGGTATAAGGCGCAACTTTAATCGGATGTTTCCCGCCTTCCCAGGTGGTCTGCAGCCAGATCACCGGTTCCCCCGGCAGCATATCACTTTGCTTGCCCAATAAAATATCGGCATAATCCCCATAAGTGGTCAGCGGAACCACCCTTCTGAAATCCTCCACGGTCTGAGGCTTTTTTCCGTTCAAAAACTTCTGCCCCAGCCCGCTTGCCGTCCATACTTTAATCTGTTCTTCCATCAGCCGGTACTGGATTCCCATATATTCGTCAATTGACAGATCCAGAAATCCGCAGTACTCCTGCCATATCTCTTTATGCAGCTGTTTTTTAACCTTCTGTCCGTATGTTAACACGGTTCTTCCCCCCATCATCTTCTTCCGTACCTTGTCTTCAGGTCATTTACACATTTCTTCACACTGTCCCGGCCGGGAATCAGAAAAGGCGCTTCCTTTCTGTAATCTTCATATCCCTCAAATAAGGATGGAAAGATATAAACATCCTGGATCCATACATATAAAAGATTCAGCGCCGTAAAACATCCCCCTGCGAGAAGCATCACCGGACGCCCAAGCGCCAATCCATAAAACAGGTAAAAACCTGCCAAGAAAAGAACCCCCGGATGACGGCATAATGCATATACCCCCTCTTTGCAGATCTTTTGCCTGGATCCCTCTACATAAGCTTCCTGAAACGGAATTGCAAAAAACAACGTGTACACCAGCAGAAACAGATGAATCCCTGCCAGCAAATAAAAAACAGCAACAGTAAGAAAACCGACCGGATAGTCGCTTTCAAAACCTGTCACTGAAAGTTTTAATGTCACGGAAAACAAAACAATAACGCCAATGAGAAACAAAGGTTTCATATAGGTACGATTGGACTTGATCTGATTCATATCATAAAGAATAAACAATGGGAAACTAATGCAGCCAATGCAAATCCAAATCATGGCCTTTTTCTCCTTCTGTGCGTCATTTAAGTTGATTTTTTGGTTATTCACTACATCATTGTAGCAAATTGGAGAAATAAACACAACAGTTTTTCCTTATATATTAAATATTATTTTTTATCACAATGGGAAATTCCGGGTTCAGAAAGAAAGAAGCCGGAAGGCGCTGACATACCTTCCGGCTTCTTTCTGAACTGATCCGGGCTTACGTTTGGCCTTCGCCTGATCTTAACCTGGTTTTCGTTCTCTTTTCTTTTACTGCTGCAGATAACGGCCTAAAAAGCTCTTGGTTCTCTCATTATCCGATGCAAAGACTTCCTCCGGTTTCCCCTCTTCCACGATCACTCCGTCCGACATGAAGATCACCCGGTCCGAAATCTCTTTTGCAAATGCCATTTCATGTGTCACGATCACCATGGCAATATCCAAATCCGCCAGGGATTTTATCACCTTTAAAACCTCTCCGGTCAGTTCCGGGTCAAGTGCCGATGTGGGCTCGTCGAAAAACAGGATTTTAGGGTTTAAAGCCAGAGCCCGGGCAATGGCCACCCGCTGGCACTGGCCACCGGAAAGCTGGCATGGATAGGCATTTTCCTTATCCTCCAGCCCCATTTTTTTAAGCAGCGCCCGGGCTTCTTCATAAACTTCTTCCTTGTTCCGCCTCTGCACAGCTATGGGAGCATCCGTAATATTTTTCATGACGGAATAGTGGGGAAACAGGTTGAAGTTCTGAAATACCAGCCCATACTGGCTCTGTATCTTCTTTAACTGGGTTTTCTTCGCATAGACGGCTTTCCCGTCAGATCCGGTCCAGGCCGCCTTTTCTCCCAGATAGATGATTTCCCCGCTGTCCATTTCCTCCAGCATGGTGGCGCAGCGCAAAAGGGTGGATTTGCCGGAACCGGAAGGGCCTATGACCGATACGATCTCCCCCTCCTGAACGCCCAAAGATATGTCCTTCAGAACGCCCAGCCCGTCAAATGATTTCTTAATATGGTTCATCTGCAATAAATACATCCCGGTTTTCCTCCTACTGATAATATGACAGTTTCTTTTCAGCAAATTCCATGACAGCCGCCACGATCAGGTTAAACAGGTAGTAAAAAAGCCCTGCTGCCACAAAAGGAATCAGGCTGACCTGGGAAGATGCCAGGGATTTCGCTATGGTAAACATCTCCAGCACACTGATGGTAAATGCCAGCGAAGTGTCCTTCACCAGCGTAATCACTTCATTGGTCACCGAAGGAAGGATTCTCTTAATCACCTGGGGAAGAATAATTCTGAAAAATGTCATCGATTTGCCGTATCCCAAAAGTTTTGCCGCCTCATACTGCCCCACCGGCATAGACTGGATGCCGCTCCGGTAAATCTCAGCAAAATAAGCCGCATAATTGATCACAAACCCGATAAATGCAGCCCACAAACGGTAACTGTTATTGATCTTAATTCCAAACAGATAATAAGGACCATAATAAACAACCATGAGCTGAAGCATCAGCGGCGTTCCCCTCATAATGGAAATATAAAATTTAACCAATGTGGACACAAGCCTGTTCTTAGACATGCGTCCAAAAGCTACAATTAACCCCAGCGGAAGGGAAAATACCAGTGTCACCGCAAAAATCTGGATACTCACCCACATCCCGGACACCAGCTGCCCCCCTGTACTCAATAGCTGCGATGCCAACTCCATTTCAAATCTCCTCCATTCCTGTCTTTACCTTCGGTATACGCACCAAACGCTGTGTAAACCCGGTGCTCTGTGAATTTAACGGTACATCAGCCGCATTTTCCCGGACAAAAAAACTGCTGCAAAATGCCGGAACCGGCCGAGCCGGTCATCCGTCTGTTAACCGCATTCTGCAGCAGCTCTGATTGATTTATTTACCAATTGTTGTGATATCTCTGCCAAACCATTTCTCAGAAACTGCTTTTAAAGTTCCGTCTTCGGCCATTGCCTCCAGTTCTGCCTGTACTGCATCTCTTAAAGCCGTATTTCCTTTTTTAAAGCCGATGGCATATTCTTCTTCCGACAGCTGTTCATCCAGAATCACGAACTCACCGCTGTCTTTCTTTTCAATCTGATATCCCGCAACGATCACATCCATAGCGATGGCGTCAACTGCACCCATTTCCAGATCACGGAAAGCTGTATTATAATCAGGCGTTGTCTGCAATGTTCCAAATGTACCGGCCAATTCCGGAGCGTCCTTTAATGCGGCTTCGGCAGAAGAATCAGCCTGAACGGTTACAATCTTTCCTGCCAGTCCCGCCATATCTGTAATCCCGGAATCCTTGGAAACTACAAAAACCTGGCTGTTTTTCATATAGGGATCAGACCAGGTATAACCGTCTTCCCTGCCATTCATGGTAAATCCGTTCCAGATACAGTCAATGGTTTCCGAATTCAGCTCCATATCCTTAGAATCCCAGGCAATAGGCTGGGGAACAAATTCCACTCCAAGGCGATTTGCCACTTCTTTTGCCAGTTCCAAATCAAATCCCGTATATTCTCCGTCATCTCCCACAAATCCCATAGGCGGGAAATCCTGGTCGAAACCTACGGTAAAAGTTCCTTTTAATTCAGTGCCGGCGGATTTTGTTGTTTCCGCTTTGGCCTCAGTATCTTTTTTTTCTTCTTCGGCGGCTTTCTTTTCTTCAGATGCCGCGGCGGTTGTTTCCGTTTTGGCAGCGGTCGTTTCTGCTTTAGCGGCGGTTGTATCAGGCGCTTTTGTTTCTTCCGGTTTGGAGCCGCAGGCAGTCAGGCTCAATACCATTCCTGCTGTTAATAATATACTTACTAATGATTTTTTCATAATCTCCTCCATCTTGTATGGCCAGCCATACATATGTTTTCCCTGTGAATTTTGTATCATTTTATGCCATTCACGTTACCATGGTAGCATAGTAAAGTGTTCTTGTCAACCAATTAAAGTAAAGCGTGAAGGCATTTCGCGAAATGCCTTCACGTTTTACTTTAAATTTCCCCAGGCCGTAAATGAAGGGGATAAATTTTTGATTGCCTGCCCGCCACACTAATGAGCCGGTCTGCGGCTGAAGAGACATGGATATTTATTACACAAATGGGTCTGATCGTGATATACTCTGAATATTGAATTTGGCTATGGAATTTAAAACTTGGTGAAGGGGTGATTGTATGGAATTCAGAGAGGTTTTTGACACAATACCGGAAAAGTTCGATCAGTGGCGGCCAAAATATTGCAGGGAGGCATTTGACTGCATAATCAGCCATGCCCAGCTTGACTGCGGGAAATCGGTTCTCGAAATCGGCCCGGGAACAGGACAGGCTACAGAGCCGATTCTAAGGACGGGCTGTGATTATCTTGCGGTGGAGCTTGGCAGGCATCTGTATGAATTCACGCGCAATAATTTTCAATATAATATCCCAATCCACATATTATGTTTATGCTCTAACTGTTAAATTCTATTTATACTTTTTTAGCAGCCAAAGTAAACTCTCCCGGAACCGTTTGATTTTCCCAAGATGGATGTTCATCAAACCGTTTTAATATGAATCCATTTCCTATTATTGAATTTATAATTTCACTTATTGTATATTTACGGTAGCTGCACAAGGGCATTTGTTTCCTGATCTCCTCATCAAAAAACCGTGCATGCGCCATTTCTCCCTCATATACTTCAGTTGAAAAATAATCCATAGCCTTTTGTTCAAATCCAAGTGTATCAATAATTTTAGTAAATGGATGGAAATCGCTACATATCATTTTACCATCATCTTTCAACAAGGAATGCATGACTTTCATGAATTGATTAATATCATGAAAATAATGTAAAATACCGCCTTCCATAAAAACAATATCAAAAGAGTTTCCAAATAGATCCAAATCTATTTCTAACACATCGCAGACCTGATAATTTATCTTTACATCTGCATTTTCAGCGACTTCCATGGCATATCTTTTATTTTCTTCGGAAATATCAAATACAGTTACATCTGCACCTAAAATTGCCAGCGGCACAGCCTTTTTTCCACAAGAGCCACATATATTGGCAACTCTTACTCCCTCATATGTATCAAAGTAATCTGCATATCTTTTTAGCTGTCCAATGGGATTTTGAATATCTGCTTTTGCCCGCTCCTTTGGTGTACAATTTTGATACCAAAAATCGTAGGCATTAAACTCCCAGGCTCTTTTATTTTGTTCGCTATACTCTGTCATTTTCCTTCTCCCTACTACAATCCCCGCGCCTTCGTGATAATCTCAGCAAGAAAAGAATTCCGTTTATCTAATTCCTCCCAGCCCCTGCTTTTCTCTCCATTTTTATTCATGGATTCAGCCATTGAATAAATGCTGTCTTATCATTCTTGTTATATCCACATCGCTCATAGAAATGAAGCGTATCTTCTTTCTTGGATCCTGTTAAAAGCATAATTTTATAGCAGTTATTTTGCAGTGCGATTTGTTTTGCATAGTCTAAGCATGAGAAAGCAAGGCCCTGCTTCCTAAACCGGACATCTGTAATCACATTTTCCACTAAAGCATAAGGGCGTTGAGTATGGGTAAGATTTGGAACGATAACTATAACACAAGAGGATACAATCTGTTGATCTTTGTCTGCCACGATAATGTGATGATTTTCATCACTAATTATCTTTTTCCATATTGTCAGCAGTTCTGCACTTTCTTCCGGCAATGGATTATCATGAAGCTGTGTATATAATCTAAGTAATCCCTGCAAATCATCAAACACTACCTCTCGTACCATAAATACCTCCCAAACAAAATATAATAATAACGTCATTTTACCTTTAGTTTATCCTATCACACATGCCGCCAATTTTCCACTTCGTTCCACAAGCTGACATCCACACATAGTCAGCAATTTCAGAAAAATTTATAAACCACTCTTGACTTGAACACAATGTCGTAGTCTAATTATGCTGGGCTTGAGACGATACGCAAGATCATGCAAACCTTCGCAGAAAAACTTCATAATAAAATTCAACTGAAAGATTGTTATGGTTTACTTGACAACAAAGAGCTCATCTATCTTTCCAATATACTCTGCCTTTCTAAACATAAATTTATGGAGGCCTGTTTCATGGACGAATTAGATGCCGCACATACAATTGATTTTCCCAACTTCCATGAATGGAAGCTGCTCACAAACCGGATAATGGAAAATGACGTTTATCAAGCTAATTACAGTAAGCTTGGTGAAGAAATTATGGTTGGTTGTCTTGAAGAACATATAAACTGGATCTACAAAAGCCATATAGGATGGCCCAAAGACGTAAGAATTGATGGAAAGCTTGATCTGTTGGCTCCAATTGTTTTAAAACAAGCAGACCGTACCAGCATTGACAAGTATGTCCGCTTCTACTCACTACAATCAAAAGGGTGAAAGCAAAGATTACTTTCACCCTCAATCATTATGGGCAGGTGGTCAACCCTGCACCTTCATGGTATTCCTCAACAATTAAAACATTCCATTTATCCAGTTCTTCCCTGCCTCCGTTTTTCTCTCCCCATGACCGGCGCTGTCCTTTTCTGGCCGGAATATAGATATAACCGGCCCGGACATATTTCTGCAGCTCTTCAATCAGGTTAGCAGGCAGAACCATATTCGCGTTAATCAATTTTATGTCAACTACGCTCCTTAATTAAGATTATCCATGAAGCGAAACTGGCATTTAACAGAGAATTTAATTACTCCATGCGGTCGCCGCTGTCGTTACCAGCTTCGCATGGAGCAGAATAATGTTACTTTTCTCTTATTGATACATAGTTCAAAAATATCCCTTTTTTACTTACACCAACATTTTTTCACATCAACCCTTTAGGGATTTTCGAAAATGCCTTCACGTTTTACTTTAAAACCTCAAGCGATTTTCGAAAATGCCTTCACGTTTTACTTTAAAACCGTCCAAACGTATCCACCAGCCAGGACAAATGCCCAATCTCGTTATCTCCCAACTGCCCAGGCCTCATCCGCCATTTCCAGTTGTTCCCAACCGTCCCCGGCGTATTCATCCTGGCCCAGTTGCCGAACTTCAGCACATCCTGAACCTGGAAAAGCACCACGCTGGCCACCGACGCATAAGCCGTAAACAAAGCCCGGTCAACCAGCTCCTCTTTATGCTGAACCCCCATATAATCCACTATGTACTGGAGTTCCCACCATTCTCTCTTGCTCTCATTAAAATACCCCACCAAAGTCTCATTGTCATGGGTTCCTCCATAAACAACCGAATTAGGCGAGTAATTATAGGGCAGATGTTCATTCTTCCGGTCCCCGCTGAACGCGAACTCCAGAATCTTCATGCCCGGATATCCGGTTTCCTCCAGAAGTTTCTTCACATCCGGATTAAAAACCCCCAGATCTTCCGCAATGATCTTGGTCTCTCCGATCACGCTGTCAATGGCATCGGTCAGTTTCCGGCCCGGCCCTTTCAGCCATTCCCCGGTTTTACCATCCTTAGCACCTCCCGGTATGGCATAGTACTCCACCACACCGATAAAATGATCGATTCTTACCACGTCATACAGCCGAGCCGAAGATTTCATGCGGTCCTTCCACCATACAAAATCCTGCTTTTCAATGGCGTCCCAGTTATAAAGAGGATTCCCCCACAACTGCCCGTCATCGGAAAATGCATCCGGCGGAACTCCGGCCACCTTTAATGGCTCCAGCGTCTCCTGATCCAATTGGAACAGTTCAGGATGTGTCCACACATCCGCGCTGTCCAGTGCCACATAGATCGGAATATCCCCGATAATGCTGATTCCCTGCTCATGGGCATATTCCTTTAATTTGTTCCATTGTTCAAAAAATTTATACTGTAAATAGTTCCAATATTCGATGTCCCGGGCCAGCTCTTCTGTGTATTTCTCAACCGCCTCCGGCTTTCGGAACTTGATATCGTCTTCCCACGCCTGCCATTCCTGGTTTTCAAAATGATTTTTACAGGCCATATAAAGGCTGTAATCTTCCAGCCAATCCTTCTCATCCTGACAGAATTTCAAAAAGTCCCTGTCCTCTGAACATCTGCTTCGTTCAAATGCCTTTCTCAAAAGCGGAAAACGATAGTAAAAAATTGCGTCATAAAGTACCTGGTCATCCTGGTTGCTCCAATGACAAGCGTTTATCTCCTCCTGTGTCAAAAGCCCTTCACCCTTTAAAGTATCCAAATCGATAAAATATGGATTTCCCGCAAAGGCCGAAAAAGACTGATATGGGCTGTCACCATAGCTGGTGGGCCCCAGGGGAAGCACCTGCCAGTACTGCTGTCTGGCCCGCTTCAAAATATCCACGAACTCATAAGCCGCCCGCCCAAATGTTCCGATCCCGTAAGGGGATGGCAAACTTGACACCGGCATCAAAAGACCGGCGCCGCGCCGCAGCATTGTTTTCATAATCTATACTCCTTCTACAATGCCGCTCTTAACTGCTCAGCCATTGTCTCATATTCCTCATCGGTCAGATAAACCTTATCCGGGTTCATCTGGAATGTACCGCCCCATTCATCGCCGCCGTTGTATTTTGGCACGATATGCATATGAAGATGGCATCCCGTATCGCCATAAGCCCCATAATTCACTTTATCCGGATGAAATACCTTGTGTACAGCCCTCGCAGCCTTAGCCACATCATTAAAAAATGCCGCCCGCTCCTCATCACTGATATCGATCATCTCACTCACATGATCTTTATACGCTAAAATCACCCGTCCCGGCTTGCTCTGTTCCTTAAAAATATACAAAAATCCCGTATCCATCTCACAAACCGGATAAGCAAATTTTGCCGCTAACTCTCCCTGCATACAATATGCACAATTCTGATCTTTCATTTCTGTCTCCTATCTGCCGCTTTGAGCGGCCATGCCGTAGTTTCTTAATCATTCTATTCCTGATCCTTGTATACAATGCGCCCGTCACAGATGGTATATTTCACCTTACCCTGAAGGGTTCTTCCCACAAACGGTGTATTGGAGGACTTTGAGGCAAATGTCTCCGGCACCGTCCACTCCTCATTTTCATCAAAAATCACCAAATCAGCCGCAGCTCCGGCCCTGATATATCCCCGGTCCAAATGATACAGCTTTGCTGGATTCAAACTCATCTTTTCCATAAGCTGAAGCGTTGTAATATATCCTTTTTTCACCAGTTCCGTAATGCCCAAAGCCAGAGCCGTCTCAAGCCCGATGATGCCGCTTGGGGCTTGTGTAAGTGTTTTGGCCTTCTCCTCTTCGCTGTGAGGCGCATGATCTGTGGCAATGATATCAATGGTTCCGTCCTGGATTCCTTCCAAAATCGCCTGTCTGTCAGCTTCTGTTCTGAGCGGCGGATTCATCTTAGCCAGCGTTCCATGTTCCAGCACCGCCTGTTCCGTCAGCGTAAAGTGGTGAGGCGTCACTTCCGCAACCACATCAGCACCCAGCTCTTTGGCCAGCTTTATCATTTTAACCGCATTTTTTGAACTCATATGCTGGATATTTACAGAGGCTTTCGTGTGAAGCGCGATCATGCAGTCACGGGCCACAAGGGAATCTTCAGCCAGGGCCGGTGAGCCGGTGATGCCAAGTTTAGCCGCCGCTTCTCCCGCATTGACCCCGTTATTAACGATGAATTCCGGGTCCTCTTCATGAAAACTCAAAGGCACGTCCAGCCTTGCTGCCTCTTCCATAGCCTTTTTTACCAGAGAACCGTCCATGAGCGGAATCCCGTCATCCGTAAATCCCACAGCTCCTGCCGCTTTCAGCGCCTCCATATCCGTCAGCTCTTTTCCCTTCATTCCCACAGATATACAGGCGGCAGCCAACACATGAATCGGAGCCTTTTTCCCCTCCTCTATCACATAACGGAGCGTCTCTTCATTATCCACGGGGGGCTTCGTATTGGCCATGCAGACCACGCTGGTAAATCCTCCTTTTGCAGCCGATGCTGCTCCTGTCCGGATATCCTCCTTATAAGTCAGGCCAGGATCGCGGAAATGCACATGTACATCGATCAGCCCAGGCGCCACCACCATGCCGGAGGCATCGATCACCGTGTCACAACCCTCTTCTGAAAGCCCGGCCCTCACGTTGCGTATCTGGTTCCCGTCAATCAAAATGTCCATCACGCTGTCCATTTTACTTTTTGGATCGGTTACGCGGCCATTTTTAATCAAAATCATTCCAATGATTCTCCTTTTTCTTAAATTTCAAAACTCTCGCCCTGTTCATGGATGTCATAGACCTGGTCTTTATAATCCCGGGCGCAGGGAAGCGCCTTTAACTGCTTCATCACCGTATAATCTTCCCAGAAATGCATTGGGAATACCTTTTTGGCGCCCACTTTTTTCATGAAATCATCCACGCCTAAATGGAACATCTCAGCCAGCCTCGGATCAAGGGGCACAAACGCCAGATCGATCTCCGTTCCAGCCATCTTATCCAGTTCCTCATGGTAATGAACCGCCATCTGCTTATTCCAGTTTTCATCTTCTCCAATCCATGTCCAGTTGTTCAAATCACCAGCATGGTAGATACAGGTATCGCCCCAGATCAGAAATGCCACCCCTTCATCGGTGGATTTATATGCCTTCACCTTCAGCCCTGCAGCCTCCAGTTCCTCTCCCGGTCCAATAAACTGTATCTTGGAAAATAACTCCTGAGGCACCCTCTTTTCCCATATATCATCGGAAATCACATACTCCGTCTTAGGATACCGCTCCGACAATTTAAAAATATCCGGTGAAAAATGATCCTCATGCCTGTGGCTCACAAATACCACCAGCTGTTTCTCCGGATCCATCTCGGGAATGTCCCCTTTGAAATAATCAAACAGCAGGTAATTCTTCTCCGTCTCCACTAAAAAAGAACTGTGAAAAATGTAAGTAACCTTCATCATATACCTCCTTTATACACATTAAAACCGACGTCCGCACTTTGGACAGAATTCAAAATCCTCCCCTGTTTCGTAACCGCAGTTTTCACACACCTTTGCTCCAATGGTTCCATAATAAGGTTTATTCCCCGCCTGAACCAGTGTCAGATCCCGTTCCGTGATCTCTGCCTGTTCTCCCCTAAGAAGGCGCCTGCCTGTCTCGCTATCCAGTTCATACACCGTACCGCAGCAGGACATCTTAACGTAAAAACGCTTATTCCACTTGAACAGCGGTATGAAAAAAAAGCTGAAATACATATAGGTCATGAAAACCTGATAACGACCGTAACTGCCGCAATGGCTGCAGATAACGGTCTTTATATAATCAATTGCTTTTGTACCGGAACTGATGCCTCCAATAAAAATCATAACTGCCTCCGCCTGTCACTTATCTGAAAAACTCTGTTACTAAGTATATCATAAAAAGGGGCGGTGTACAATCTTACTTTGGGCAGGGGAGGTTGGGGGACGGTGGCATTTTTTAACATCAAACGTGAAGGCTTTTTGAGAAAAGCCTTCACGTTTTAAAGTAAAGTGTGAAGGCATTTTCGAAAAAGCCTTCACGTTTTAATGTAAAACGCCAGGGCATTCCGAAAAATCCCCTGGCGCTCATTCCCTCTCCCAACACTTTCCCTCTCATTCAACAGGAAAATATATCTCAATCTCAGATCCTTCCTCTCCCTCCCCCGCAAACCGTTCCGTATAACACTCAAAATCATCCCGTTTAGCCAGTTCAAATCCACTTTTTGGAAACCAGCTCCCCCAAATATAATGATACGTTAGTATCAGTCTGTCCACGCCGCCCCTATGGATAAATTTTGCATATTTCCCCCCTTCCAGCGTTTTCACCTGCATATCGTTCAACACAGGGTAATGTTCCGGGACCTCAACGCCCGTAAATGCAGCCGTTTCACTGTCCGCACAAAATCCCCCTAAAGAACAGCCTTCTGCTGCTTCAAAAACCCCATACCGGTTGTTGGAAGTCAGCTCTGCCGGAACCCGGCTATTGAATTCCCGCCACATTTCCACCATCTCCATTCCACTAACAGTAGCATTGAAGCGCAGCCCCATCAAACGAATCTTCGGCACCATGACGATCTCAGGGCAAAGGCCTGCATGTGTTACGATGGTTTTATCAGGGAGCTGCGCCGGCTGCCGGCTGCCAATCAGCACATCAATTCCATTTTTCCTGTACTCCGTCGGCGTCATGCCATACCGGTCCTTAAATGCCCTGGCAAACCCTTCTGCCGTCTCAAAATACAGGGACAGTCCGATATCAATGACCTTTTTCCGGCTATGGTTCAAATCCCACGCCGCCTGTGTCAGCCGCCTGCTCCGGATATAACTCCCGATCGTCTCCCCCATAACCGCACTAAAATAGCGGTGGAAATGATGATAGGAATAGGAGACTGCCTTAGCCACATCACATGCGGTAATTGGTTCATATAAATGATTCTCTATAAAAACAATAGCCTGACCGATAATCCGGCTGTTATCCAAAGACAGCCCCCTTTCTGCTGCAATTAATCAATTAAAGTATATTATAAAAATCAGTTTTTGCCTTTTCCTGCGGCAGCAATGCTTCAATCACCCGTGGCGTCAGCGCTCCAACGGTAAATGTCTGCCACCGGTTCACCTGGGGCGAACCAAATGTGAGTTCTATACTCCTATCCGTTACGTCAAATACCATAGAACGCAGCGTTCCGAAAAATTCTTTATAATAGTGACAGCACAAGCCTTCCGGATAGGATGCAGTAAGCAGTTGCCTGATATCATTTTTGGAAATGAGCCTGTCCTGTTCAAACAGCCTGACTATGCTGTCATTACGGATTAAAGAATTTTGTATCACCATTTTTTCATATGGCCTGAGTTCTGCAAACAGCGTATGGTTCGTGGAAGAGAGATAATTTTTCCCATTGCTGCCGTCCAGTATTTCATACGCTTTATGCCCGTCGATACACTGAAGCAATGCTATTTTATCACGGCTGCCGGCCAGCATCAAATTGATATTAAAACCGATGGGCGCGTCCATCGCCCACGCGACAGCCTCATCCACATTTCTGCAGTTTTCGAGAATGCTGCGTATGACGATCCAAAGCTGGAAACCTGTTGTTCCCGGCTTCTGCGCACCCTCGAAATTGCCCACAGGCAGACCATTTCCCGCCTGGCATACGGCCAGCCCGTGTTCATTCATTCCATCGCCTCTGCCAAACAGATGCATGGTAGACGCGATATAGCGGTATTTTCCCTGGATTTCGTTGTAAGCAAAACACATTTCTTCAAATTCGTCGTGGAAGTCATAGCTTCTCGCCATCATGGTATGGCCGTTTTCAGTTTTAGACGGCAGCGCTGCCATCAGGCTGCAGCCCCGCTCCAGATAAGTCATTGCATAAAAAATGACCTGCTCCGCACAGACGCCGGCCGTGTCCGAAAATCCCCTGATTTCATCATTGATGCCGGGACAGTACTGGTCCAGCAGGTTCACTATTTCAGCGAGTTTATGCCTGGGATAGGAATCCGGCGGAAGCAGGGCCCGCTGCAGCAAGTCCGGAGCCGCTAAAATCCAGTTTCCTATCTGGGTTCCAACCTCATAACTTGTGCCCACAAAATTTTTCAGATATACATTCGTTTTTTCCATGGTATTCACCAATCCTTTCGTTGATAAGATGAGTATATTCTGAAAATGCGGCCCAAACTTGATATTTTTTGCTGTTTTCCGGATTCTGTTTTTGTTAGTACAGGGAAGTTATCCCGGGAAATTAGAAAAAACCGGTTTCAAAGGACATTTCCTCAAAAACCGGTTTCTGCACATTTTTACAATTATACTGGTGTTGACGGCTGATGAGCCTGGCTGTAAAACGTGATAAGATACAGACCACTCAGTCCTACCAGGCCATAGACAATTCTGGACAGCCAGGTCATGTCTCCTAAAAGGAATGATACCAGGTTGAAACGGAACAGGCCTATTAAGCCCCAGTTAATCGCTCCGATAATTGCAATTGTCAATGCTGTACAATCAATTGCTCTGTTTCCCATATTTTTCTGCCTCCTTTTCATGAGCGACCCATAACGTGTTATGGAGTTATGGAGTTCATATGGCTATTATGAACCAGAAATGGAGATTTATACATAAATCGGAGATTAATTCCCTATCTTATCTAGGATTTCCGCTTCCTGCCGGTCAAACAGCAGATTTTTATTGTATTGGTAATAGCGCTCGCATTCATAGGACTGGAGGAAATGTACGCTGTAGTAGTTGGTGTTCAGTTCCGTAATGAAAATCACCATTTCCTGGCTCTCTCCAAAAGCGGCTTCCATAAAATTAAAGGCATATTCCAACATCTGTCCGCCTTCTGCGTACATCTCTTCATACCGGCCGCTTTCCTGGCCGAAGATCTGACGCAGCCTTTCCCACGCTTCTTTTCCCCCGTCAATATATTCTGCCCTTAAAATCTGCAGACATTGGTCCATCTTATCAATCACCGAAAGATATTTGCGGTCCTCTTTCCGGGATAAAAGCTTTGCCGCCTTCTTCTCCAGGCGCTTTTCTTTTAACTCTCCGGTTAAGGATTCAAACAGTTTTTGGGCTCCGTCTGATCCCGTCTCAATCTCAGGCTGTTGGCTGAACTTTCGCAGATATTTCATGAAAAGCTCCATAAACTGTTCTTTTTCCTGGATTTCATAAAACTGGCGCCCCAGCCTGGACAACAGGAGTCCGATCACACTCAGCCGTTCATCAAACGGCGCTTTAGCCAGTTTATTGCAGGCAGATTCATGAATCACTCCTGAAAGAATCTCATCCACCTGGTAATCATTCTGGTATTTATAATAGAGTTCCAGATAATTGGCAAAGTCGCGGGCAATCTTTCCATGCTGGATATACTGGAACACCACATCCCGGTCCACAGGTTTTTTTATCTTCTCATACACTTCGATCAGCCGGGACAGATCTTCCCAGCCTCTGGGCGTGGCAAACACAGGCCCGTCCACCGTCGTTTCAATCTGACAGAAGTACTGCTTCTTCACCCCTAAGTAAGAAATGACTGCGGGATGTATTTTCACCTGGTAAGCATATTCTCTCCAGACATCAAAATCCGCTTCCACGTGGATCATTTTGATCCGGTCCAGGGTGACAATGTCAAAATCCCTCACTGATTTATTAAATTCCGGCGGATTTCCCGCCGCCACAATCATCCACCCCTCCGGAATGGCATGATTTCCAAATGTCTTGCACTGCAAAAACTGGAGCATGGTAGGCGCCAGAGTTTCAGACACACAGTTGATCTCATCGATGAACAATATGCCTTCCTGCAATCCGGTTCTTTCAATCATATCATAAATGGATGCCACAATTTCACTCATGGTGTATTCCGTAACGGCGTATTCCCGGCCTCCATATGTCTTCTTTTCAATCATAGGCAGACCAATGGCGCTCTGCCTGGTATGATGGGTAATGGTATACGCCACAAGCCCGATCTGGCACTCCTGGGCGATCTGCTCCATGATCTGCGTCTTTCCCACCCCCGGCGGCCCGATTAACAGCACCGGCCGCTGGCGGATGGACGGAATCGCGTATTCTCCGTATTCATCCTTTAACAGGTATGCTTCTATGGTGTTTTTTATCTCTGTTTTCGCACGCTTTATATTCATATATCCTTTTCAATCCTTCCATGGGGAGCATTTTTGCACAGACATGCGCTGGGAATTTCATATTCCCAGACGCGGTTCAAATGTGGGGCTTTTCACACCATCTTCATTTCCAATATCTTCAATATCCAGAATCAGTTTTATAGCCCATGCAGGCACCGAAACATCGGAATATTGATCCTGGACAAATACAAATGCCGTATCATAAACCGGTTTTTTCACCGGATAAATTCCCTGTCCGTCTGTAAAATAGATCAGCCCTCTAAGGCTTTTAAACCTTCCGAGCGCCATCAGCCGGTTCACATATTCAAAGGCCGGCCTAAAATCAGTTCCGCCCTTTCCCTTGACCGTAAACTCTTTTCTGTACGCATCCATCTCTTCCCTGCTGGTTATCACCTGATCGGACTGGATCTTGTCGTCGCACTGGATGATGTGGATGTTGATCTTCCGAAAGTAGCTTTCCGATTCACACAAAACGGAATAGGTTTCTTCCAGAAATTTCAGCACCAGTTCCCCGGAACAGGACATGGATGTATCAATCACTATCACAAAATCTTCAATCCTGTAAATTTCTTTGGATTCCAGCGGCTCGATTAAAGGCATATTTCCATACATGGAAAGGCCATAGGTATAAAATACATAATCAAAGGAATCCTCATCCACCTGCATCTCTTCCTTCAGAACCGAAAATTTCCTCAGAAACTGTTTGTAATCATATCTTTCCCTGTTTTCCACCTGAACCTGATCCATAAGGCTTCTGGAATCTTCCGCCTCCTGGTTTCCCAGGGTTTCCATTTCCGTCTGCATTTTTTCACGGTTATCGTTCCACTGGTTCTGTCTCTCTATCCGGCTTTCGGGCGGTTCCTCCTCCAGCCAGTATGAATGGTCGTCTAAACGGAATTCATTCACCAGACTTTTGTAATACTTTTCCGATGGATTCATTTTTATAAGTTCCTTAAAAATGCCTTCGGCCGTCAATACCTTTAAACGTTTCCGGAACCTGAGATACGTCTCTCTCCTGAGTGGTGACGGCGGCACATGGACGCATTTTTTATATAGATCATCGATCACCGATTCCATGGCGATATCACATGCCAGATCCCAGTAAGCCATCCTGCCGGGCTTTGTTTCATCCGCTTCTTCCTGCTGATTTTCAGAGCCTGCAATCAGCCTGGCATGGTACATATGGCAGAAAAGGCAGTGAAGTACCAAATGCAGGTAACTTCTGTTTACCAGCACACGGCCCTTTCTGTATAACTCAAATAAATATGCCGGATGATAATAGATAATCCGGCCATCCGTCCCCATCCCCCGGCAGCCCGGATCCGCTTCAAAGCTCAGAGAACTGAGGGACACATCCAGAAAACGCATATTCAGATATAATTCATTTCTCGCCGCGCTTAAAATCTGAGCGCACAGCTCCACTTCATTCAGTTCCTGAAGCTGCCTGTGCCTGGTTGGATCGATCATAATTCAAACTTCCTTCTTCCGATTTTTTTACCGGCAAATCTGGTATGGCTAAAATCCATCAAATAACTGGTCGCCCCCGGATTTCCCGTCCGTCTGGCTTCTTCTGTCATCAAATCGGCAATTTTAACGTCATCCACATAGTTTTCTGTAAACCAAATGAGCCTCTCCATCAATCCATCACCCGGCCATTCACTTCCGGCCGCAATCCTGCCAGCCGTTTCCATGTGTTCAGACAGATAAGCTTCATAAGCCGCCTTATGTTCCGGTGTCAGGCCCAAAGGGTACTTAAGGCGCCCCATCACCACGAGAACCGTCAGTTCCTCCGCCTCCTGCACCTTAAGATGCGGAAACAGGGAATCATAATCCCGGAATTGAAATTCCGTATTCAAAAAGCAGTAACGGTAACGGTGGCCGCAGCCATGGGTCTGGTTTCCCGTAATTCTGGCAGGTGTATTTTCAATTGATTCTTCGTAGAACTCCGTAAATATCAGCCGGGCTTCCTGTTCGCCCCGGTATCTCACATATAAGGTCTGTCTGAGTTCAAACAACACCTCTTTTAAACAGGATTTTCGGCCTGGCACAACCGTCACGTCCAGAACTTTTACTGCGGTACACCCGGTAAAAACCCCTGCCCCGATATCTTCAATCGTGCTGTAAAACCATATATTTTTCAGATTTTCGCAGTTATAAAAAGCATAGGCCCCGATCTTTCTGATCCCGGGCGGAAGCTGAAGCGTCTCTAATTTATGGCCGGACAGCGCATATTTTCCAAGTTCACTGACAATTTTTCCATCTATTGTCTCAGGAACCGTCACAACAGTGTCCTCTGTCAGGCACTTTAGGATTCGTATCTGTCCGCCGAATTCCTCGTATTTAAATTCCATATCATTTACTCCCTGAAACAGCCCTATTATAACAAATTTTCTTTCCAAGTATACCTCAGACAGAGCGGAAACTCAAGGGCAGTAAATGGTAACTAATCCATTTTCAGTTATATGCTGTAACAGTTCAGGCAGCTATTTTTATCAATTTTCAAATCGGTGGGACATCCCATGCTTTTTGACCGTTTTTTGCGGTTAAGATGATGAGCCGTCTGAACGGTTACTCTGAGCCGGAACCGGAGTTATACTTTTTGCATAAATTCGGTTACCTTCCGCTAACGGACGGTCCCATATAATTTCGATTTCATCGCCGCCTTTCAGGCCGCTCTTGTCTGTTTCTCCGAAGTAAACCTCATAAACTCCCGGCATTTCATCCGTTCGGGAAGATACAACAAAATAGTCCTCTCCTATTTCCTTAACAATTGCATTCATTCTCTGCTCATTCCATGCAAATACTGCCCCGTCCGTCACTTCGATGCCAACCCTGGGGTCTATGAGAGTAACGTCTGAGGATTCTCCCTCCACAAAGAGATACCGTCCGTCCTCTTCTTTGAATACAAAATGATAGAGGCCGTCATCTGTAACAGCCGTCAGTATCTCGTCTTCCACCTGGTAGGTGCCACAATTGAGATAAGAGCTCAGGATATCAAAAGAAAAACTAAAACGGCCGTCCTCATAAAGGGCTAATCCGGGTACCGGCGCATTTTGCACACTTGTCTGCAGATAATAGGTTTTATATGCCACATCATTTTCCGGCGTTTCATCCGTTTCAAAAGCCGTTCCTTTTTCCGGTTCCTGATTTTGAGTTTCCTCACTTTTTACTAAATCAGGCTGAGATTCTTCCAGCGATGTTTCCGGCCTTCCCATACTCTCTTGTTTACTGCATCCGGCCAGAAAAGCAGTTGTCAGTACCAAACACAGTGTTAGCAATTTCCAACATTTTTTCACGTGCAAAACCTCCATTTTAGCATTTGACAATTTCATCCACAAGTTTCCGTTATTTTTGTATCTCTGTACACAAACAATATCATATCTTTTTAAAACTTACTTTACTTTTTAATTACGATTCGTTGTTATTTCACTATGAGGAAAGGTAAATGGGGATTTAGGGGAGAAAGTTACGCAGGGAAGCGAGGCGGAGGGATGGCGGAGAACCAGGGCAGGGACCGGAACGGAGGAACCAAACGATACAGGGATCTGATTCCAACCGTTAAGTGGAACTAAGGCTCCCAGCATGAAAAAGGCGGTCCGATGCCCATTCACGGTATACTCCTGATGACTTTACCGTTCAGGGGCATCTCAGAAACTGATTCGTTTTTCAGTTTCTGCCCGCCTCTTTTACATGCTGGGAGCCTAAGTTCCACTAAACTGTTTCCACACGAACCCTGTATCGTTTGGTTCCTCCGTTCAGGTTCCTGCCCTGGTTCTCCGCCGTCCCCCCGCCCCGCTTTTCTGCTGGTTTTCTCTGGAGCAAGGAATTAAAAACAAGTTTGTAAATTATAAGAAAATTTAACGTCGAACGTCAAGGCATTTTCGAAAAAGCCTTGACGT
>JAGZXV010000340.1 GCA_018378255.1 Clostridiaceae bacterium
GCTTAATCTTCCATCATCTAAAACCAAATCGTGTTAAATTTTCAAGGTACAAACTACAATCAGGCAATTAAATATATGTCTTTTGACACCCTAATCTATAAGAGAAAGAAAGCGGCTGCAGGAAAAACAGTGAGAACGCTTTCTCTGCAGGATTTCTCAGATCAAAACAAAGAAAATTACGGACTGAGCGGTTCTCCTACCAATGTGGAGAAGATCTTTACACCGGAAGCGGAGGTCCGTCAGGTTTATCTGGAGGGCCAGGCAGCGGATAAGATGAAACAATTGGTGGAAATCCTTCAAAAGAAAAAATTGGTGGAGGGCATAAGAGCATGAAACAGTTAATTATAGATGCCGGCCTGTGTAATGGCTGCGGTGTGTGCAAGGACGCCTGTGCATTTCAGGCGGTTGAGATTACAGAAGAAAAGGCCGGAGTCAATGCAGCCTGCAGGATGTGCGGCGCCTGTGTGAAGGTTTGCCCACAGAATGCAGTACATATTGAAGAGACACCGGATCCAAAGGTGGATAAGTCCGAGTGGAATGATATTTATGTATTTATGGAGCAGGCCAATGGTAAGATACATCCGTGTGTTTATGAACTGATCGGAGAAGCGCTGAAGCTGGCAAAGCCGGTTGGATTCGATGTATGCGTGATTGCGGTTGGCGGGGACGGCACTGCGAAAAATGCGGAAAAACTGTTAAAGTACGGCGTGAAACAAGTATTTGTCTATGAGGCGGAGGAATTGGCTGACTTCCGTGTGGACGCCTATACCAACGTGATGGAAGATGTGATAAGCAGCCACAAACCGTCGGTTGTATTAATCGGAGCCACAAGCATGGGACGTTCGTTAGCGCCCAGAATTTCGGCCCGTTTCCATACCGGCCTGACTGCGGACTGCACCTGCCTGAAGATGCGGGAAAATACGGACCTGGTACAGATACGCCCGGCATTCGGCGGCAATATCATGGCCCAGATCCTGATTCAGAATCACCGCCCTCAGTTCGCCACAGTCAGATATAAAGTGATGGACCGGGCGAAAAAGGTGGAAAATCCCGATGGACAGCTGATTATGTGCAGGGTGACGGATGAGATGTTAAAGTCAGGCATTGAGATATTAGAAACCAGGATTCCCCAGCAGAAGGAAGGGATTGAAGATGCAGAGGTACTGGTGGTTGCCGGCAGAGGTGTTAAGAGCCAGAACGGCATGAAGATGGTAAAAGAGCTGGCGGACCGGTTGGGCGGCAGAGTAGCCTATACAAGACCTATGGTGGAAGCCGGATACGGTTCTGCGGCGGAACAGATCGGCCTTTCCGGGCGGACGGTGAAACCGAAATTGATCATCACCTGCGGCGTGTCTGGAGCGATCCAGTTTACCAGCGCCATGAACCAGGCGGAATGCATAGCAGCCATCAACCAGGATCCGGATGCGCCCATATTTAAAACGGCTCATTATTGTATTGTGGATGATTTGAATCAGGCAGTGCCTGCTCTGATTGACCAGTTAAAATTAATAGCAGAAAATGAGGAGGTATAACAGGATGCCTTATCCATATACTAAGATCAATGAAGAACATATCGCTTATTTAAAATCCGTGACCGCCCCGTCCAGGGTCTATGAAAAAGAACAGATTCAGGAAGAATATTATCATGACGAGATGCCGGAATATGGTGTCTTTCTGCCGGAGGTACTGGTGGAAGCCGTTAACAGGGAAGAGGTATCCGCAGTCATGCGGTTCGCCTATGAGAATAATATTCCGGTTACGGCCCGTGGAGCCGGCACAGGGCTGGCGGGAGGAGCTACGGCCAAATACGGCGGAATCCTGCTTTCTCTGATGAAGATGAATAAGATTGTGAAAATTGATATGGAGAACCTTTCCATCACGGTTCAGCCGGGAGTACTTTTATCGGAAGTAGCTGCGGCAGCAGCGGAAAACGGATTGTTTTATCCGCCTGATCCCGGTGAGAGGACGGCTTCGATCGGTGGAACGGTAATCACCAACGCGGGTGGAATGAGGGCTGTGCGTTACGGGGTTACAAGAGATTATGTGCGGTCCATAGAGGCGGTGCTTCCTGATGGGGAAATCGTCAATTTCAGCAGCAATGTGGTGAAAAATACCACAGGCTTTGATATTAAAGATCTGATTATCGGATCGGAAGGGATTTTATGTGTTCTGACGGAAGTCACCCTGAAACTGATACCGGCACCCAAATGTACGCGGACCCTGGTGGTTCCCTTTGATGCCATAGAGACATGCGTGGAAACCGTACCTAAAATTCTTCAGTCCCATCTGGTGCCAACGGCCATTGAGCTTATGGAGGCCGATCTTTTGGAGATTGTGGAACGGACGCTTGGGAAACATTTTCCGGACAACAGCGGAAATGCATATCTGATCGTGATGTTTGACGCCAATTCCCAGGAAGAGATTGAGCGTGACTGTGATGAAGCAGCTGAGATTTGTATGGCTTCGGGGGCGCTGGATGTGCTGTTTTGCGACACCGAAGAACGGATCGGCTCAGTTTGGAGCGTGAGAGGGGCTGTTTTAGAGGGAATGAAGGCGGATACCACTTCCGAAGAGGAATGTGATGTTGTGGTTCCGAGAAATAAGATCGCTGAATTTGTGAAAGCAGCCAAGGTAATCGCTTCCAGACACC
>JAGZXV010000341.1 GCA_018378255.1 Clostridiaceae bacterium
CCTCCGCCCCCACCGCCTCCGCCATGCGAGTGCCATAAACTAAAGCCTCTGCCAAAACCGCCAAAACCATGCTGCATCGATCATATTCGTTCTGAACGCTGTAAAGAGCAGGTTGTCCATGCCGGCACTCCGATTTTATTCGGTGAAAATACCTTTGTTTCTGGCTGCTGTATCGAGCATTGTGAAAACTCGCCGGGGTTCCTCATTAAAAAGGGAGGAATTTATCAAGTCTCATTTAAATTTAACTATTTGGCCTGTTCCTGTGGGATCATCGCATTCTATTTAAAACCGGTTTCCTCAACCCGCATTCAGGAACAGGTTACAGTGGAGAATCAAATCGGAAATTTCTCCATGACCGATCTGTTTTCGCTGATGCCCGGCACTCTAATCGAACTTTGTTTCCTGCCCTGTCCGGCCAGTACAGTTCATAAAGCAGTTATTACAGATGCCGTTATTTCAATCAGGAAAATCGAAGAATGTGGGAGGAATCTTTTTTAGCCGTTAAATACACCATTCATCATCCGACACAGAGAAAAAACAGCAGAAAAAAGACCGTGAGACAGCCATCGGTTCCCGGACTGTCTCACGGTTTCTTTTCTCTATAGCACTCTTATTTATTTCCCCACGCAGGAAATTCCTTCACCAGGTTAATGGAATAGGCCTCCTCTTTCGTTATCCCTGCCTTATTCCAGTCTATTTCTCTTTCATAGCCGGCATAGTCGGAAATCCTCACCGCACATAACAGGCCGCTTTCTCCCCTCTCGTAGGCCGCTACCCCGGACAATGCCACGCGTGACAATTCTTTCTGGCCAGCCTCCGATACGATATGTACCCATTCGATGATACAGTTTTTACCGTCGTCGGTCAGCGTTTCATATCTCATGCCCACACAATGTGGTATATAAGATGCCATATGTTCAAACTTTTTCCTCATCTCATCCTTATTGGAAACCTCATGCTCTCCTTCTTTTAACGGTTCATAGCCGCCGAACATGCAGTGATCTTCCATGGCTCCGAGAATCCGGTCCACATCGGCTGACGGCACGTGGTGAAGT
The DNA here is from genome assembly GCA_018378255.1 of Clostridiaceae bacterium. Classification (GTDB taxonomy): domain Bacteria; phylum Bacillota; class Clostridia; order Lachnospirales; family Lachnospiraceae; genus CHH4-2. The sequence continues at coordinate 1,056 of JAGZXV010000341.1, forward strand.
GCCTCATAATACTCTCTGACGGCACCGGTCAAAAGTCCCGGCTCCCCCATTTCCAGATGGGATGATTGAAAAACAGGCTTTCTGTAAGGCGTGATCTGAGGCAGATAGGTGCAGTGGAAATAGATCCTCACTTCGTCCAGCATTGCAGGTGTCCTTAAATCACCGATTACAAACATGGGAACCTGGTCAATCCATTGTTCCGTTTCGAAATTTATCACCAGTTCCGTAATGCTCCTTCCATTGGCCCTCGTCTGGATCACCGGTACTATGTCTGCATGGTCAGCATGAAACCAGTCCAGCAGGCTTTCAGCAAACCGTTTTATGCCTTCTTTTCCTTCAAAACGTCCATGAGGCGCATCCACCGCTGTCTTTTGACCGCCAAACAGCTTTTCCTCTTCAAATAATTCCACTGCCTGATCTGCATCTCCTGCACAGACCGCCCTCATAAATATGAGCTCCGGCGCGTTTTCTGATATAGGGTGGCTTTTATTTTTATATAACCGTACCAGTGAGCTGGCTTTTCTGATCTCTTTCAATTCGCATTTCTCCTATCCTCTATTTGCATATCTTCTATCTGCATATCTTCGTTTCACATATATCTCCCTGTCTATTATCCCCCTCTACCCTTTCACCGCCCCAGCCATCATTCCCTTTATAATCTGTTTGGAAAAGCAGAGATAGATCAAAAAGGCCGGAAGGATGGATAGGAACATCGAGGTCATTACCCTTGGATAATCGGTCACATAGTCCCCTTTAAACCGCATCAGCGCCAGCGGAAGGGTATACAGTTTCTCCCGGTTGAACAAAATCAATGAAAATGGGAACTCATTCCACACATGAAAGAAACATATGATGGCGCAGGTCGCCAGCACCGGTTTTGCTATGGGCATGATGATCGTGAATAAGGTTCTGGAAAAGGAACTTCCATCAATGGCTGCCGCTTCCTCCAGTTCCTTGGGCATGGATTCAATGTAACCTCTCACCAAAAATATGGTTGTAGTCGCTTCCATACAGATACAGGGAAGTATGGTTGAGTACCATTTATTATAAAGTCCCACCGCGGAAAACAGGATATAGGTAGGGATTAAAATGGCGTGTACCGGTATAAACAGGTTGCAGGTGTACAGCCCGGCCAAAAAGCGTTTGCCAAAAAACTGGAACCGGGCTAAAAAATATCCGTTGATAAATGCGAACAGAACCACACAGGCCACAACAATTGCAGAAATCCTCACTGTATTGAACATGGCCCCGATGAGATTCATTCTGGTCAGCACATATTCATAGTTCACAAGGTTGGCAAAAGATTTAGGAAATGCCAGTACATTGGCTGAGAATTCTGTCATTGTTTTGAATGTGGAATAGAACAGCCAGACCACCGGCAGAATACAGGTAAATGCATAAAAAAGCGGTACGGCATTCAATAAAATAATGGATGTCACAGATAGAACCGTCACCCTGCCCTCTTTATTTTTAAATCTCTTCATGAATCTCCCCTCATTCCTTTTTCCTTCCCACAGCCATCACTCCATTGGAAATTAAAAATAAAATTATGGTGATTGCAAGGATAAATACCGATATGGCGCTTCCGTAC
>JAGZXV010000002.1 GCA_018378255.1 Clostridiaceae bacterium
AGGAGTTTACCGTGAATGGGCATCGGACCGCCTTTTTTCATGCCGGGAGCCTTAGTTCCACTTAACGGTTGGAACCAGACCCCTGTATCGCTTGTTTCCCCCGTCTGGCTCCCCGGCCTTCTTCCCCGCTTTTCTGCGTAACTTCCTCAATTAAATACCAATTTTACTCCTTCTCTGATTCCACAATCTCCATAACCCGCTCCAGCCTTTCATTCATCAGTTCATGCCAGATGGACGGATCAATATATGGATTATGAGTTTCTGTTATCTGATCCTTTAAGAGAAGAATTCCCACCTGATTGGTGTGGGAGGGAAGGCAGATATCAACCTGCATCTGGTCCAGCCGTTTTAAACCATCGATAAATTCGTCTCTCAGGCTCTGCGGAAGTCCGTCCCGCTCAAAATCGGCTTTTGTTACGTTGAGACCAATTCCGCCGTGTATTCCGCAACGGAGCACCCTGCCATTTTCATCCTTCACATCAAAAAACATGGAGGTGCATCCAGGCGTATGTCCAGGCGTGGATACTGTATGAACGGTAATAGTTCCCTGGGCAATGGGCTTATCGTCCGCATAAAGTTCATCCGGTTCAAATTCACCGCAGGTATAATTGCCAATGCGGATTAAATCCCGCCTTTCGTGAAGGAACAAAAGATCCCTTTCTCCCAGATAGATCTTAGCGCCGGTCAGTTCCTTCATGGTTCTGGCCGCGCCGATATGGTCTATATGGGCATGGGTTAGAAGGATTTTCTTGATGTCCGTCAGTTTATAGCCCAATTTTCTGATATTTTCCACCATCAGGTATGCGGTTTCGTGCATAGCTGTGTCAATCAGAATTAATCCGTCGCCGGTGTCGATTAAGTAGCAGGCAACCCAGTCATTTCCTGATATGTACCACACGCCCGGAGCCATTTTAATCGGCTCCACATACGCTTCCCATGGTCTCCGGCAGCAGCGTTCCATCAGCTCAAATGGCGGGGGACTTATTTTTGAAGTGCTGTTAAGAGGCATAATGATTCTCCTGTTCTCATTTTATTTTGCAGTTTTTTTCTTGTCTAAGGCTGAACGGATCAGCGGCGAGAAGATGCATCCGATTCCTATTACCATCAGAACACCTGATATCGGCCGTGTAAAGAATGTTGCGGCTGTTCCTGTATACTGAAATGCCTTCAGCATGTTATTCTCCAGAATCGGTGCCAGGATAAACGCCAGGATCAGCGGCGCAGTCGGCAGACCGCCATATGCCATAAAAATGCCTACCGCTGCAAATAGCAGCATCATACCGCATTTATATAAACTTCCGGAATCCACATAGGCGCTTACCAGCGAGATAATCAGCAGAGCCGGATACATATAATGGTGGGGAACCTTCAAAATCTTAGGGAACAGTCTCATTCCCATGGTCTGAAGCACCAGTACCAGCAGTGCGCAGACGATTACCGTACCGAACATCAGATAAACCACATGACCGCTGTTTTTAAATACCATAGGGCCCATTTCCAGTCCATGAATGGTCAATGCTCCGATCAGCAGAGCGGTGGTGGAATCTCCAGGGATACCTAACGCTGCCATGGGGATCATGGCGCCGCCGATAGCGGCATTGTTTGCAACTTCCGGCGCCCAGATGCCGGCAGGATTGCCCTTTCCAAATGTCTCCGGTTCTTTGGAGGCATTTTTCGCCGAAGAATAGGCCACCAGGTTGGACAGGCCGGAACCCATGCCGGGCAGAAAACCGATTCCTAGACCGATGCCGAAGGATCTCAGGATATTGCCCAACTGTTCTTTTATCTCTTTCAAGGTAATTCCAAGACCGGTAATGCTCTCCTTATCCACATCAGGAAGTTCCTGAAAGCCTTTTCCATACTCCACAATAATGTGGCTGACACTGAATATACCGATCAGCACCACGGTCATACCAAGGCCGCTCATCAAATACATATTGTCAAATACAAACCGGGGTTCCGCATCAATCGGCGAAAATCCCACGGAAGCCAGAATCAGTCCCAGGGAAGCAGATGCCAGCCCTTTAAACATATCCCCTTTTGAAATGGCTAAAACCATGGTAATTGCCACAAAACACAAGGCAAAATATTCCCAGGGGCCCAGGGCGAAGGCCAAATCAGCCACCTGCTCGCTGAGAAGAGCGCCGATTATACCGCTGAAAAATGTTCCTGTAAAAGATGCAATCATGCCGATGGCCAGGGCCTTTCCGGCTTTTCCGGCCTGAGCCATGGGGTGTCCGTCCCAACAGCTGGATACAGCTGACGCAGATCCGGGGATTCCAAGTAGTACGGAACCGATAAATGCGCCGGAACAGCCGCCGATCCAAAGGCTCATCAAAAATATAATTGCCGATCCTGCATTCATACTGTAGGTAAGAGGCATAAACAGCATAACCGCCAATGTTCCTGAAAGTCCTGGAATCGCTCCGAATATAATTCCAATAACGGTTCCTGCAAGAAGCATTACCAGATTAAACGGCTGTACAAACTCTGATACGATATAAGGTAAATTTGCAATCATTTCCTCTCACCTCCCATTAAAAGAATGCGCCTTCAGGAAGGCTCAATCCGAACACGTAGACATAAATCACGTAGATCACCACAGCAAATAAAACCGAAAATATAATTCTTCCCCTAACCGTGGAATTGCTCCCTTTCGCAAACAGCGTAACCAGCGCATATGTAACAAAAGGCGTTGTAAGCAGATATCCTATTAAACTGGAAACAAATACATACATACACATAACCAGCGTGCAAATGCCCATGCGCACCCAGCCTTCTTTTATCATAAAAAGCTTTTCTTCCTTTTTCTTAAAGGTTCCTTCCATGAAAATACCAAGTCCGCAGACCACAAAGCCGAATGCGCCGATCATAGGAAGCATCTTGGGACCGGGATAGGCAAATGTAAAGGGAATCCTAAACTGATTCGCCATAATGCCCACAATCAGTCCTGCGATCATTAAAACCGCCCCTGTCATCTGGTCTCTTTTTACTTTTACCAAAATAATTTCCTCCTCATCACTTCTGCTTTAATCCTAGTTCTTCCACCACTGCATTTAACTGCTCCTGCTGCGCTTTTACCTTCTCGATTCCTTCCTCAATGCTGAAAAACTCCATTGCAAAGCCTGCCGGTTCCAGAATTTTATTTACGCTCTCATTGGCCGCTGCAGCGACGTAGTAATCGTAAATTTTTGTTACAAGTTCCTGATCCATTTCCTTAGGCCCTAAAAACAAATTATAAGAGGCGAACGATACGTCAAACCCCTGTTCGATAAAACTGGGGATTTCAGGAAGCACAGAGCTTCTTCCGCCTTCTGAATCACGGGATACGCATCCAAGGCCGATTACCTTACCGGATTCTACGTACTGCTTGGCCTGGTTTGGATTTACAAGGCAGACGTCTATGCTCTTGCCTACAAGAGCGGTTAATTTTTCAGTATCGGAGCCGGCCTCCACATATTTGAAGCTGATGCCTGCCGCCTTAGCAATCAGCCCGGCCTGGATATGGGAACTGCCGCCGGTCTCAACGCCAAATAGCAAAGTCTCCGGCGCTGCCTTGGCCGCTTCAATAAGATCATAAAGCGTATTATACGGGGAATCTGCCGGAACCACCATCACGTAGCTTCCCTTTTCCATCCCCTGACTTACTGCGATTACGGTGAAATCTTCTGCCGCTGTCTTATCATATACTCCGGTCGCTGTCTTGATCAGCATGGATGTATGGAACTGAAGGATTGTGCTCCCATCCTTTTTTGCAGTTCTTACTTTTTCCATCGCTACAACACCGCCGCCGTCCGTATTATTTACAATTGCCAGATTATTTCCTGAATCCTCTGCCACCTGGGTTGCCAGGGCGCGGGCCATAACGTCCGTTCCGCCGCCTGCTTTGGCAGGCACCTGTATTTCCACATTTTTAGCCCATTCATTTGACTTTGCATTGCCGGAACAAGCGGTTAATGATGCCGCTAACAGGCTTGCTGCCAATAAAATTCCCCATTTCTTCATTTTCCGTCCCTCCTGATTTCTGCATTTTGGTTTTACGAATTTTCAAACACACTCTAAACCCGTCCTCGTGTTTTTAACAGTTTTCTAACTATGTTTTTCACGTGGTTTTATTATAATATAACAACAGATACAGCTCAACTTAGTGGTATTTTGTTTGAAACATCACAAAATTAAGAGAAAGAAATGAGGGAATTTTATGGAATTGCGACAATTGGTGTACATAGTCTCCATAGCGGAAGAACAAAGCATATCTAAAGCCGCCGAAAAACTGTATATGACCCAGTCCGCGTTAAATCAGCAGCTGCTAAAGCTGGAAAGGGAACTTGGAGTTCCTCTCTTTAACCGTTTTAAGCACACCATGATCCCCACATACGCAGGCTCAATTTATTTGGAAACTGCCAGACAGATGATGGCTATGAAAGAAGAGACATATAAAGTAATACATGATATTGCAGACATGAAAAAGGGGGAAATTTCAATTTCCTACACGCCGGAACGCGGCGCCGCCATGTTCGCCGGTATTTATCCCGAATTTCATAACAAATATCCGGATATTGTATTTAAGATCGCAGAGGCCCGGGTCAAAAAAGCGGAACAGCTTTTGTCTCAGGGAAATGTCCGTCTGGCTTTTGTTGCGCATACGGAATACAAACCGCAGTTTGAGTATTTTCCAATCGGCGAAGAACTTTTAGTCCTGGCGCTTCCGGCCACTCACCGGCTGGCACACCTGGCCGGAAAGAGGAGTTTTGAAACTTTTCCTAATTTTGATTTGTCCCTTTTAAAGGACGATAAATTCATTCTGATGACACATGAAACCAGATTCCGGGATATGATCGATGATATATTTGCAGAATATCAGATTAAACCAAAGGTATTATTTGAATCCACCAGCTCCATTACGGTGTTTAATATGGTGTGCAGCCAGGTAGCGCCTGTTTTCCTCCCCCAATCCTATGTGGACCCCAATGCGCCTGTAGTCTATTTTTCCATCGGCAGCAATGCCTCCTGGATGCGCTCAATCGCCTACCGCAAAGGAACTTATCTTTGCACCGCAGAAAAAGAGTTTATGGAACTGGCCCGGAAGTATTCTTCCGCCCCTGTCTGTCAGCAGAACACCGCATAAAACACATAAGTATCTGCGTTTGTAAAAGCTGAAATGATATGAAAAAAAAGGGCTGGCACACCGTTTTGGTGCATCAGCCCTCTGATATTTTATTAAATCCGTGCGCTTTGCTTTGTATACCTACCATAAACGTTACTCTGGCAGTTAACTCAGTCCAGGCTGCCTCACGGCACACAGAAGGTTCCACTTAGTGCTGCTGCATTCCTGCCCTGACACGGTTCATGAATTTCTGTTGCGTAAGACCCAAACGTCATCGCCACTTACCAAAGGCAGCTCTACAGTAGCATATCCGAGGCAAAGCATCACCCCTGCTAGAGCGGATTGCAGGTACAGGGCACCGCTATCTCCCCGGCTGCACGGAAACTTTATGACTGTTTTGGCCGCTGAATATCTGTATGTTCAGCTTGTTAAGTATACCTTGGACGGGGATATTTGTCAAGGTTGTTTCAGTGCTCCGGCTTTTTTTTATTGCGCAGTTCCTTAAAAAATGATTTCAGCATCTGGGAACATTCTTCGCCCAAAACACCATCCCTTGTCTCCACCTGATGATTAAATCCGTCTTCATGAAGCATGTCCAGTACAGAACCGGCGCATCCGGCCTTAGGATTCATGCAGCCTATGACGACAGTTGGAATTCTGGCCTGTACAATAGCTCCGGCGCACATGGGGCATGGTTCCATGGTCACATACATGGTACACCCCTCCAAACGCCAGTCTCCCATCTTTTTACAGGCTTTTCTAATGGCAATGATTTCCGCATGGGAAAGCACATTCTTATCAATAATCCGGCGGTTGTAGCCGCGGGCAATAACTTTTCCTTCATATACTATAATGCAGCCGATGGGAACTTCACCTAATAAAGCCGCCTTTTTGGCCTGTTTTATGGCCTCTTTCATATATTTTTCATCTATGGTCATGTCGTATTCCTCTTATTATAAAAAAGTGTTATACTATTATACACTATTATATTGCGAAATGGAAATGATGAATGATGAAAATATGCGGTTTACAAAAAACGACATTATTAGACTACCCGGGCCACCTGGCCGCCACCATCTTTTTAGGCGGCTGTAATTTCCGCTGCCCATTCTGCCACAACAGCGGACTGCTGGGAAATGATGCCCAGGCAGTTTACACGATAGAAGAACTTATGGATTTTCTCAGGAAACGGGCAAATATACTGGAGGGCGTCTGCATCACAGGCGGCGAACCCACCCTTTCTCCCGATCTGGAATCTCTGATCCGCAGCATACGGGATCTGGGGTATCGCATCAAGTTAGATACCAACGGAAGCCGTTTTAACATGTTAAAACGCCTTTGCGAAAATAAGCTGGTCGATTATGTTGCTATGGATATTAAAAACGGACTGGAACATTACGGGCTGACCGCTGGCGCGGAGAATCTTCCAATCGGTGAGATTGAAAATAGTGTTGATTTCCTAATGCACGGCAGCATCGACTATGAATTCCGGACAACTGTGGTAAGGGAACTTCACCATGAGGAGGATTTTATTCAGATAGGCAGATGGCTTCATGGCTGCCGGGCCTATTTCCTCCAGAATTACGTGGATTCCGATCAGGTGCTGCAGCCTGGTTTTTCCGGCTGTACAAAAGAGGAACTGATGCGTTTCCGTCAGATCCTTCTTCCGTTTATTCCAAATACGGAGCTTCGCGGTGTTGACTAATCATAGCATTTTTGCAACAGTTCAGACAGACGTCCGATGCTTCTTGACCGGCCTATTCGTTCAAGAAGATCAGCCGTCTGAACAGCTTCTCCCGATAAAAATCAGGAGAAGCATTTTATTTTTATGTATCCAGGCGGATATCGGTATACCAATATCCAAAGCGGCCATCCTGCAGGGGCTGGTTCTTTGCCAGCACAAAATTGGAAAATCCAAACATGGAGGCCATATACTTTTCATTGCTGTAATAATGCCCCGGTACGCCAAGCAGATATCTGGGCTGACCCTGGGGATTATTTAGTTTAGCCAGGATCAGATACCGGTAATTATAATATCCATGAAGCAAAAAGCTGTTATTGCCGTATACCCAGATTTCACGGGGCAAAAGACCGATATCCTGGGGCTTAATGGTTAATACCTCACAGCCTTTTTCATAATCAAAAGCATCTATCTTAGGATATGTTTTTCTAAAATTCTGCCAAATCCGGCGGGGATTGCTCTCAATCTCCTCCTCTTCGTCCAGTTTCTCCAGGTCTTCGGGATGGCCTGGCAGTGGCGCTGTCTCTGATTCTTCCTCGTTATATTCCGTGGGAATCGTCTGATCGGGCTGGGAATCCGGCGTGGAGGCCGGTTGGGGTGTTAGCTGAGGTCCTGAACTGGATTCCGGCTGGGATTCCGGCTGCATTCCAGTCTGGAGGTCTGTTTGAGATCCATCCTGAGGGGCCGCCTGGGATTCCGGCCAGGTTTCGGCCTGGGGGGCCGGCTGAGAGGCTGGCTGGGGTATCGGCTGAGAGGCTGGCTGACTTCCCGGCCAGGCGCCTCCCGGTGATTCGGACTGGGTTCCCGGCCAAGATTCCGGTTGGGCTCCCGGCCAAACTCCTCCCGGTGATTCGGACCGACTTCCCGGCCAAGTCCCTTCCTGGCTTCCCGGCTGACTTTCCGGCCAAGCCCCTTCCTGGCTTCCCGGTTGACTTCCCGGCCAAGCCCCTTCCTGGGATTCCGGCCAAGTTCCTGTTTGATATTCTGGCTGTCCTCCTTGCCAGGCTCCTCCCAGGCATTCCGGCTGACTTCCTTGCCAGGCCCCTGCCTGAGCTTCCGGCTGACCTCCCTGCCAGGCCCCTGACTGAGCTTCCGGCTGGCTTCCTTGCCAGGTCCCTGCCTGAGCTTCCGGCTGGCTTCCCGGCCAGGTTCTGCCCTGGGATTCCGGCCAAATTCCTGCCTGAGATGCCGATTGACCGCCCTGCCAGGTGCCCATCTGGGGCTCCGGCTGGTTAGCGTTAGCCATCCAGGATACCCGTCTTAACCCCGCTCCAGTCTCCGACTGGGATATTTGCCGGGTTCCCGTCCAACATCCCGGCTGGGATTCCATCCCCGCTTTCATCTGATGCACTGGGCCAGCACCCATCTGGCTATCCGGACGACGTACCGATCCGCTTCCTCTTTCATTCCCCGGCGGCATTACTGATTTCCAGCCCGATCCATACATGTTGCCGAATTGCGGCTGTTCAAATGGCGCATTGTTTATAGACTGTTCCACATCATTTGGAATCTGCCCCCAATCGGTTGCCTGGCGGCCCTGATTTCGCGGTCTGTATCCACGTCCATCTCCTGTCTGAACATTCAAATTAGGAGACTGCGCCATCTGCGGTCCCGATTCATTAACCAAAGGCATCTCCGGCTGCATATCCGTTGGCTCTGCATCCTTTAACCGTATATCCTTTGGATCTGTATCCTTTGACTGAATACTCTTTTCCTGAACACTCTTTGCCTGCATACTCTTTTCCTGCGTTTGTTCTTCTTCCTGTTTTTCTATTGGAAACGGTATTCTCTGGCCGCCTTTTTCCTCTCTCTCCTGGATTTCATGCGGCGGGAGATCCTGATTCTGCATCTCCGGCACACTCTCGTCATCTGCGCTCTCCGTATTCTCCGCAACCATTTCCACTTCTGCCTGGATTTCTGCAGTTATCTGTTCGACAGGCACAGTTCCCCCGTCCGGCTCTTTTTCCCGCTGCTTTTCCGAGGTCACTTCCGCCAGTTCCAATTCAGCAGCATGGGCTACCGCATCTTCCCAGATTGTCGTATAACACTGCCAGGTACTCTCAACATCATGAATGGTCAGTCCATAGCATTCGTCCAAAGTACATCCGGAACCGCCGATATTAGAAGCCGGAACTGTTGTCCGGAACTCTCCGGCGCCGTTTCGGATGAAAATTTTACCCAGCAGGATTTCTGCATTTCCCGATAACAGATACACGCCAAGGTCATTACCGCCTACATACACTTTTTTAACATTTACGCTGATTCTGCACTGGCCGTTTCTGGCCTCCAGTTTTGCGAATCCGATATTTTTCCCTTTTACACCGCCCTCATAGGCATAGATGTAGGATATCAATCTTCTATAATTAGACATGCTCTCACCCCTTTGCTTAATATTTTATGCGTTTACCCATTGAAATTATGATATAAAAATGTTATCCTATATTTGTTACTCAATAAAAATTTTTTTCATTTTTTTTGGAGGGGAATAATAATGAAAGTTATCAAAACCAAGGATTATCAGGATATGAGCAGAAAAGCAGCTAATGTGATCTCTGCACAAGTGATTACGAAACCAGACTGTGTTTTAGGCCTTGCGACCGGCTCCACGCCAATCGGAACCTACAAGCAGTTAATAGACTGGTACAACAAAGGTGATCTGGATTTTTCAGAAGTGAAAACCGTGAATTTGGATGAGTATAAGGGGCTCTCCAGAGACAACGACCAGAGCTACTACTATTTTATGTATAATAATCTGTTTAAGCACATTAATATTAAACTTGAAAATACAAATGTTCCTAACGGAACAGAACCTGACAGCGAAAAGGAATGCTCCCGCTATGATGATGTAATTAACGGCCTTGGCGGCGCTGACCTTCAGCTTTTAGGATTAGGGCACAACGGACATATCGGTTTTAATGAGCCAGATGATACATTTGCCAAAACTACACACTGCGTAGATCTTCAGGAAAGCACAATTGAGGCTAACAAACGTTTCTTTGCCGACATTAACGATGTTCCCCGCCAGGCATATACCATGGGTATCAAAACCATTATGCAGGCAAAGAAGATTCTGCTGGTTGTAAGCGGCGAAGACAAGGCTGAGATTCTCCGTGAAGTACTTACAGGACCAATTACGCCAAAGGTTCCGGCTTCTATCCTGCAGCTGCACAACGATGTGATTGTGGTGGCTGATGAGGCTGCTCTTTCTAAGATGTAAACTCGTAAAATACGGTTAAATAAAAAAGCTATGCAAAAGCCTGACGGCCGCATAGCTTTTTTATTTGTAAAAATATCACATTCAACTGCCCTTCCTGACCGAAAAAGCCGGTCAAGAGGCATTGGAGGACCGTTCTGAACTGTTACTAAATTACTTATATGCCTTCACAACTGCCTTCATAAGGATCTTAGGATCTTTCGCATACGGAGATACCGGGCAGACATCCCTGTCAATTCCCATCAGCCCGTAAACCGCAAGTCTTGCAGCCCTCACCGAATACTCTTCCGTAAATACCATATCTTCAGGAATCTCTACAAACTGGCTCACCATAGCGAAGTTGGTGGATCCAGCCGGTATCACTTCAGGACGGTCCGTCACCTTTCTGGGTTCAAACTGAGCGTCCACATATGGCATGTAGCAGGGGATTACATTTACAACCGTCTTAAGCAGCTCCTCAATTCTTTCCTCAGAAAGATGAAGATGGTGCAGATATTCCACCAACAGCTCTTTACCGGTACATTCTTTCATAGGTTTCTTCACATAATCGCCGATGTGGTCGGTGTAAAGTCCATATCCCCAGAATATTGTCTGATCAAGAGGCTGGTTTCTGAAATGAGGCTGGGCAGCCACAACGCTGCTCATCAGCCAGTTGGAATCCTTAAATGTCATAAGAGCCCCGCTTCCCGGTACATTGCCCGTAAAGCGTTCGATCTCCTTTAACAGTTCGTTGCCGTTGCAGGTTACAGTGAAACTCAGCCAGTTAGTCTCATGTTCTTTGGTGAAAAATGGTTCCGGATTTCCCAGACCCGGTTTCTTAGCCGCAATCTTTGTCCACAGCTCGCCCGAAATAGGACGGAGTTTTGGAACAGGGGCCGGCGTATTATAATCGCCCAGGGTAGCGCTGTCAGTCATACATGCATTCGTCATAATGCAGATATCTCCGGCCTTCAGTTCTACCGTCTTCTCTTCCCCGTTGTCATTCAAATATAACTTCTTAGCGGTAATTCCCTCGCCGTCTTCAAAATCAATGTCCGTTACCGTACAATTGTGTACGAATTTCACCCCTTTGCCCTTCAGGAACTCTTCAAGAGGCCGGATTACACTGTCGTACTGGTTGAGAGGTGTTCTTGTAACGCCTTCCAAAGTTTCAATTCTGCTGAATTCGAAGATCATTCTCTGCATATAACGGCGGAATTCATACAAACTGCTCCATTTTTGAAATGCAAATGTTGTCTGCCACATATGCCAGAAATTAGTGGTAAAGAAATGAGGCATTCCCTCAAACCACTGCTGGATTGTCATATCATCCAGTTTCTTCTCATCCGTCCGCATCAATTTTAAAAGAGCCATTCTCTCTTCCTGGTTAAAGCCCATGCTTTCCACGTTCAGGATATTGCCGTCCTTGTCCACCAGACGCGCTTTTGCACAGGTCGGATGAGCATGGTCAAAATTGAGAATCTCTTCCGTCACGCTGCGTCCGGGCTGATCAAGGGAAGGAATGCTTCTGAACAGTTCCCAGAAGTTTTCATATGTTTCTTCATTCAGCATACGTCCACCCCGGCATACAAATCCCTTCTCCGGGGTTCCGATTCCGTCGTTGCTGCCGCCCAGAATATGCATGCCTTCATAAATCGTGATGTGGTCGCCCAAAAATGCGCAGTCACGCACCAGATAAGCTGCTGCCGCCATCGTTGCCAGGCCCCCGCCCACCATATATGCATAGGTATCACTGTAATCTCTTTCAGCGATCTCCTTTTGTATCTCTTCATAATCCTTTTTGTCCTGTTTCTTTTTTGCCGAATCATAGACCATTTTAGCTGCCACACCCGCGCCTGCCGCCAGGACACCTGCTTTTAACCATTTACCTGCATTTTTTCCCATGATAAAAATTTCCTTTCTCCTGTTTATTATCTCTATCTAACATAGTTTTATACACTATATTCTAGCACACTTCACCGCTAATGTCTTGTCTCTTTTAAGAATAAAAACGTAACAGTTCAGACGGCGGGAAAAATGATTAAGAAAGCAGCATCAAGCCTGCTTGTAAGCTGCTTTTTTAATCATTTTTACATCGGATGGACATCCGATGCTTCTTGACCTGCTTTTTTGGTCAAGAAGATAAGCCGGCAGAACTGTTATATAAAAACGACATCCTATAGAGAATGTCAAAAAAGCAGACAAATTCTGTAATCTGTCTATCGTATTTTTCCCAGGATTCTTTTATGATTAAAAAATCAGGGGGGGATTCTTATGTCAGTAGAAAATAATCTCCGTCTTTCCATGTTAAAGACGGCTTTGTTCCATCTGTTGCGGAACCACAAAAAATCGCCGGAACGCACCGCCCGGAATATTGAAGAACTGCTGCAGATTTATGCACAGTTTCATCCCAATCCGGAGGCAGGCCTTCCCGGCCACAGAGAGCTCCTGGAGCTTTTGCAGACCCATTCCCGCGAAGAATGCATCGATGTGATTCTGCACCGTCTGGACTGATTTTATTCCGCATCCAGCAGTTCCCTGCTCCGCATATAAGCAGCTTTTTCACTGTCTCTCACAAGACGTTTCAGCCGGTACGCCACTTTTTCCGGCGGTATTTTCATACCCTTCTGCGTCCAGGAAACGATGACGCCGCAGATTCCATAGGCATAGAATTCCGCGTCAAATTCCTTTTCCTCTGATTCAAGCTTCTTATTTTTGTCCAGGGCTTCTATCGCCTCCAAAAATAATGTTTTCGCCATTTCAAAGAGGTAGCTTTCAAAAGTATGCTCCTGTTCCTTCAGAGTATTCATATAAAATGTTTTCTCAGCCTGCATGATCCGAAGCATTTCCAGGAATTTCTTATCCCAGTTTTCAAAAGAGATATCATCCGTAATCTTAGAAAAATTTTCATTATAAAAAATCCAGCTCAACAGCTCATACTTATCCTGAAAATGATAATAAAACGTCTGTCGGTTCAGGCCGCAGGCCGTCGTAATATCTGCGATTGATATTTTATCAAATGCCTTGTCCCGGCACAGATTTTTCAGCGCCTGGGCGATGGCCTTTTTGGTAATTAATGACTCTGACATCCCATTTCCTCCAGTCGTATGATGATAATTCCTATTTATGATCCGTCAGATAATCCGCAAGACGGGCAAACTGTTCCAGGGTCAGCGCCTCTCCCCGGACGGATGGAGAAACGCCCAGGCTTTCGATGGCCGCGCCGATCTGCTCCTTTGTAAACTGAATTTCCGGAGAGTTATTCAGACCATTCTGCAGGGTCTTCCTCCTCTGGTTAAATGATGCTCTCACCAGCTTGAACATCAAATCCTTGTCCTTTACCTGAACAGGCGGTTTCTCATGCCTGGTCAGTCTTATCACTGCCGACCCCACATTTGGCCTCGGCATAAAGCAGTTGGGCGGAACATTGGCCACAATATAAGGCTCGGCATAATACTGCACAGCAAGGGACAATGCCCCGTAATCTTTAGAGCCCGGCCCGACCTGCATGCGGTCGGCCACTTCTTTCTGCACCATAACGGTAACATTATCGATAGGAACGCCGCCTTCAAACAGCCCCATAATGATGGGGGTTGTGATATAATAGGGCAGATTTGCCACAACTTTAATAGGCCTGCCTTGATTATATTCAAGGGCGAGCTGATTAATATCTACTTTTAAAATATCATCATTGATTATTTTTATATTGTCATAATCCCTCAAGGTTTCGCCTAGAATCGGTATCAGGTTGGTGTCGATCTCCACTGCAATCACCTGCCTGGCCGCATCCGCCAGATACTGGGTCATAGTTCCGATTCCCGGCCCGATTTCCAGCACCAAATCGTCTTTCGTCACCCCTGCTGCCTTAATAATCTTATCCAGCACATGAGTATCGATCAAAAAATTCTGGCCGAATTTTTTTTGGAATGCAAACTGGTATTTCTGAATGATTTCAATAGTATTTTTAGGATCCCCTAAATTAACGCGCATATAAATATCCTTTCTTTTAAAGTACTTCTATCCGTTTTCCTTAAAAATCCTTTTTATATCAGCCTGTAAAGTTGTTTTGCGTTGCGGGTGGTGATTTCGTTAACTTCTTCTGGTGAGATCTCTTTTATCCGGGCAATGGCTTGAACCACATAAGGCAGGTTCAAAGAGGAATTTCTCTTTCCCCTGTTGGGCACCGGGGCCAGATACGGGCAGTCTGTCTCCAAAACGATGCGGTCCATGGGGGCGTATTCCACCACTTCTTTCAGTTTTTTGGCATTGTTAAAGGTGAGCACTCCGCCAATTCCCAGATAAAAGCCCATGTTCAAGTATTCCCGGGCCATTTCCACTCCATAGGAAAAGCAGTGGATCACACCTCCTATGTCCCCCGAATGCTCCGCCTTCATGATTTCCAAAGTGTCCCGGGCTGCATCGCGGCTGTGTATTACCACCGGCAGCTTCACCTCACGGGCCAGGTTCAGTTGTTTGACAAACCATTCCTTCTGAATGTCATGTCCTGGTTCTTCCCAATAATAATCCAGGCCGATTTCTCCGATTGCCACTACTTTAGGCGTCTTCGAAACCATCTTTAACCAGTTGAGCAGGTTGTCATCCAATTCGGCTGTTTCACTGGGATGAACGCCTGCGGCGCCGTAAATGAACGGGTATTTTTCCATTAATTCCAGCGTATTCTTTGTGGTCTGGATGCTGGCGCCGATATTTACCACCGCTTCGATTCCGCTGCTTTGCAGGCTGTTTAGCAACGTGTCCCTGTCTTCCTGAAATGCCTCATCATCGTAATGGGCATGGGTATCTATTATCATAATTCCACCTCTTATTTAACTTTTTTTACATCATGCGTGAAGGCATTTTTAAAAATGCCTTCACGTTTTACTTTAAATCACCAGGTCATCCATGTAAATCTGATCAGATAAAGCACCAGTATATGCACCGGATAAAACCAGTAGAACAGATACTTCAGCCGCAGTTTCCCCCGTTCCCCATTATAAAACCAAATCGGAACCAGGGCCAGTGCGCCCGCACCGTAACAGACCATACTTTCATACGCTGCAATTCCCCCGCAGATAACGGTCTTCTGCACTTTCTTTCCATAAAACAGATAAAATGCCGTAATCAGCAAAACTCCCATCACATCATAATCCGTCCTGAGCACAGCTGCCGCAGCACAGCCTCCGACAAAGGTAAGCGCCTGTACGATTCCATTATCCGGGTACCTGCTCAGGCCGGCCAGCACTAACAGGCCGATCAGCAGGGTAAAATAGACATTCTGGTATTCAAAATAAAACGGAGTGCCAAACATGGCCAGATCAAACGGTATTTCAGAAATAACCGCAAATAGAGCCATACGGCTTATATATTTCTTCACATCTTTTGTATGGACAAATCCCTCTACCAGCAGAAAGCAAAAGATTGGAAATGCCAAACGCCCAATTGTCCTCATAATAAAATCCGCCTGCTGCCACCAGGCCGCCTGGGCTCTGCCGGACGGAGTACTTAAAAGGCTGGTATCCAAATAGCGTAAAACCCCATTTTCAATCAGCACCACGCCGATGTGATCGATTATCATCAGTATAATGGCCAGAAGCTTTAAGGTGTTTCCGTTAAGTCCGTTCCACCGTTTCCTGCCGGCCCTGCATTCTTCCTGTTTCAATGATTCCCTCCGGTTAATCGAGTATTATTCTTAAACACACTCTAGCATATCATAAAATGGAGCCGCCGCAAACCTTTATTTAGGCGGTTAGACGGGAATGAAATGCCGGAAATGAAGGGCTCGCTGGGCAGAATAAGAAAAAGGGCCCGGGTTTCATACGATCCCCGATCCCTCTTTTCTCATTCCGCACAGCCATATCACGCGCCTTTTATTAAAACCCGGCCTCCCAAAAAGCAGGGCATATAGCAGGCGGAAAGCAATTTTCAATCGCAGGCTAACAGATTTCTGCGCCTGCCGGCATCTTCTTCTCCGGAACCATCAGGGACAGATTTCCGTCCGCATCTTCTGCGCAGAGAAGCATTCCCTCCGACATCACTCCGGCCAGCTTTGCAGGTTTTAAGTTCACCACAACCATCACCTTTTTACCTACCATCTCTTCCGGCGTGTAATGGGCTTTGATTCCGCTGACAATCTGTTTCACCTGGCTTCCGATCTTAACCTGGGAGCAAAGCAGCTTTTTGGACTTTGGAACCGCTTCACAGGCGATGATCTCGCCTACCTGGAACTGGAGTTTTGCAAAATCATCATATTCAATCTCCGGCTTTGCCTCGATATCGATCACATCTTCCGCCTCTTCGTCCGGCTCGCTGTCCGCATCAGCGTTTGCCTCTGCGGCATGCATTGCTTCCACCTTTTCCAGCACTTCTTTTAAATCCATGCGGGCAAATAAGATCTCCGGTTTTTCCGTTACCTTATTTCCTGAAGGATAAAGGCCGAATGTTTCCATCTCGTTCAGAGAACGTTTTTGCGCGTTCAACTGTGTCAGGATTCTTCCGGATGTTTCAGGCATAAAGGATTCAAGCAGAGAAGCCCCGATTGTAATGGCCTCTACCAGATTATAGAGGACCGTTGCCAGGCGCTCTTTCTGGGCTTCATCCTTGGCAAGCGCCCATGGCATAGTTTCATCTATATATTTGTTGCTTCTTCTGAAAATGTTGAAAATCTCTGAAATGGCGTCGGCCACCCGCAGATCATCCATCTTGGCATCCGCTTTTTTAACAGCAGCCAGCACAACCTGCTTCAGGTCCTCATCAACTGCATCAATAACCCCGCCGTTTCGCACTTCACCGCCAAAATATTTATTTGACATGGAGATAGTACGGTTTACAAGGTTGCCCAATACATTGGCCAGGTCGGAATTCATGCGTTCCACCATCAGTTCCCAGGAAATCACCCCGTCATTGTCAAACGGCATCTCATGGAGCACAAAATAGCGGACTGCGTCCACGCCGAAGAAATCCACCAATGTGTCGGCATAGAGCACATTTCCTTTGGATTTGCTCATCTTTCCGTCGCCCTGCAAAAGCCACGGATGTCCGAATACCTGTTTCGGCAGCGGCAGATCCAGCGCCATCAAAAAAATCGGCCAGTAAATGGTATGGAAACGGATAATATCCTTTCCGATCAGATGAAGGTCCGCAGGCCAGTATTTTTCAAATAATTCCCCATTGCTGCCATCACAGTCATAGCCAAGACCGGTGATGTAGTTGGTCAATGCATCCAGCCATACGTAAGTTACATGCTTCGGGTCAAATGATACCGGAATGCCCCATGTAAAGCTGGTTCTGGAAACGCAGAGATCCTGAAGTCCCGGAAGAAGGAAGTTGTTCATCATCTCATTTTTCCTGGAAACCGGCTGGATGAATTCAGGATGGTCGTTGATGTGCCGGATCAGCCGGTCCGCATACTTACTCATCTTGAAGAAATAAGCTTCCTCTTTGGCAGGCTGCACTTCCCGGCCGCAGTCAGGACACTTTCCGTCCACTAACTGGGATTCGGTGAAGAAAGATTCACACGGGGTGCAGTACAGGCCTTCATAGTATCCTTTATAGATATCACCTTTTTGGTATAATTTTTTAAATATCTTCTGTACCTGAACTTCGTGATCCGCATCCGTTGTCCGTATGAATTTATCATAGGATGTGTTCATCAGATCCCAGATCGAACGGATCTGAGCAGCCACATTATCAACAAATTCCTTTGGTGTAATACCTGCTTCTTCTGCCTTCAGCTCAATTTTCTGTCCGTGTTCATCCGTACCGGTCTGGAAACGAACCTCGTAGCCCTGCTCTCTTTTATAGCGGGCAATGCTGTCGGCCAGAACGATCTCATAGGTGTTGCCGATATGCGGCTTTCCTGACGTATAGGCGATGGCCGTAGTGATGTAATATGGTTTTTTGCAATCCTTGCACATGTTTGTACCCTCCTGTTTTTCCTCTTCAATCAATGGTAAACTTTCGTCCTGAACGGTAAAAAAAATCCCGTCTTTAAATTTCTTTAAAGACGGGATTATATCCCGTGTTACCACTTTAATTGTCAGATACCTCACGGTACCTTCCTCTGCAACTGCCATGCGGCAGTCTGGCACTATAACGGGTGCTCCCGCCGCCGCTTAACCCGGTTGCCCGGCTCAGCCGCGAAGCTCCAAGACCATGTTCGGCAGTTTCGGCTATTCCCCCTTCTCAGCTCCCGGGAGTCTCTGTCCATAGCTACGTTGCTTACTCTTCTTTTCACAGCATTTCTTCTATTATTTTATAAAGTGATTTTAGTTTAATCTTTTCCACGGGTTTTGTCAAGGGGGGGCTCAAGCCTTGATTTTGCGTCCTGAATTCATGACACGGCTATTTTATCAGCACTGCCTCTCTCGTCTGTCCATCGATGCAGTCCAGTTCCAGGACCGTCTGGCCGCCTTCCGATTTCACAACCCGGATTCCATCCTGTTCTTCGGACAGCTTCCATTCACCATTTAACGTAACGGACACCGTCTTTCCGGTACTGTATGTTGTTGCCGTTTCCTCCTCCATGGTCTGGTTTGGCAATTTCGGCAGTCTCAGATCCGGATCGCTCATGCTGAATACGATTTTATCCGCACCCTCTTCTTTCACCATAGCCATAACCGGCGTATCGGCGGCAGCCAGTATTCCCTGCCCGATCGCCTGATTTTCCTGGAATACGGCATAGGCCATGGTATTTGACGGAATATGTCTTATTACGTGCGCTTTGTCGTCCTGCTGCAGCACTTCATAGGTTTTTCCGTCATATTTCTCCATCTCCTCCGGCGTGGTCTGGACTTTAATTACATATTCGTAGCCCGCATTATCAGGCGCTTTTCCGTGGTCGATCCAGGCTGTGGTATACTCGCCTTTGGTCTCTTCTTTATCCAGTTCATCTTTAGAGGTCTGGGTATCCCTGATGATATGGACGCCATTTGCATTGGGAATATAATATCCGTTTCCATAGGGGTCCATCATCCATACGGATTCATCCTGATCAAACGTCTTTTCATAAGGATATTGTGCAATAGGCTCTTTGCTGTTTAAGTAAAACGGCATCGATGTATCGTCATTTAACCCGGACTGGAACAAAGTTGTCTCTGTATCGTGTTCCTTATCCTCATTTTGAATGCCGGAGCCCAGGCAGATAATTTCATCATCAAAGAAGAATGACGATTTGTTGGCATAAAATGACGGATCATACTGGGTATCGTGAAGTCTCATTGAAAACATGCCATTCGTTCCCTGGCTGCTCACCCCGCCCAAAAAGGTCTGATCCGAGAAGGTGCGGTGGGCATAGTCATTCACTTCACTGGAAAGCAGTTCCAGAGGGAGATGCTTTGTGGTAGCGCCCGGAACACGGTTCCAGTCCCAGCCCTTCTGCACTGTAATTCCGTTCTTGGCCGGAGTATTTTCCGACATGATCTGAAGCGCGCCATAGGAACAATATCTTCCATATACATTTTCCTTCTTCGTTCCGCCTGATTCATAATCCCATACGTACTGGCTCCAGCCCTTCTGGTTCACCATCCAGTCATCGCGCCGGTGGATCACCATTCCGCCATACGGTTTTGTAAAGAATCCCTGAGGCTCTTTTCCTGCCCCGATCCCCTGGTTCACCAGATCGAATACCAACTCCAGGCCGCCTATGGTATCAATATAGCTGATCCCGGCCCGGCACTTGTTGAACCGCTTCTGCAGCGCATCGCTTTCCGGTTTCCAAAGCCTCATAAAGATGCCGGCCATATCCTGATCGATCTCCTCTCCCGTGGCTGGATTCCCCGAAAGAGCCATGTAGGCATAGGCCGGGAGGACTTCACTGACAATTCCCGTCTGTTTGGGGAATCTGCCGGTGAGGCTCTGCGGAAGGTTGTAATCCTTAGTCATGATATCAAGTGCAGTCAATGCGCCTTTTAAATTCTCCTGGGACGGCTGATTCAGTTCAAATACGGTATCATGCAGCAGATAGTTAATCATTGCCGCCATGTGGTATCCATGGGGCGCATAAGCGCTCACGTAGATTCCTCTGTGATGGAACCCCGTATAATCCGGCTTGATCGTGCCTGCAAAATTGGGATTCAGCTCTAAAGCGCTCTCCACCCACTCACGATAAGCATTGATGGCCTGTACCTTCTCCGGCGAATCCTCCATCGCCATGGCATAGAGCAGCCGATATAAAAAGTGGGTTCTCATCTCATCAGCTGTGGTTTCCGTATAATCCACTTTATATTCCCCGTACACCTTTCCAAAATCCGTATACCAGTTCATCGCACCGATTTCCCGGTCAAAACGGCCCGTCTCTTTCAGTTCTTCCCTCATGAGATAAACTGCCACAAAATATCCGGAGGAACGGTTGGTTTCATGATCCGGCGTACCCAAACCGCTGCCTTCGGCCCAGCCCTGGTCATGATAATAGTCGAATAATGTCATCAGTTTCTCAAAACTTTCCATGTTCTGATTCAGTTTATAGTCAAATACCAGCGGCAGAAAAATCTCTGTAGAGACTTCCGAACCAAACTGTTTTCCCATCTTAATATAAGGCGACCGGCTGGCAAATAAAGGCACTCCGGTGATGGATCCGTCCTCATGGCGCTTGATATCCAGCTCTTCATAATCCGCCAGTCCCTCTTTTATGTATTCATCCAACGCACTTTTACGCATCTCCATAGGGCCCTGGTCTTCATACCGGCCGGTTCCATAGACCCATTCGTCAAACCGTTTTTCGATTGTTTTGATATCCGCCAGTTCTTGTTTTGTCAGCGGTGTTAACTCTGTGCGCGGCTTCTGCTTAATGTAATAATAGCCTCTTTCCCAGGTGCCTCCCAGCCCGTCGTTGGAATTGGCCCGCTGGATCGGTATCTGATAATCCTGGGCCCTGCACCAGTGCAGATTATTCACAAACTCCACCAGATCCAGATAGAGTTCCCCTTGTTTTACGCTTTCAGGAGCCATAATTTCCAACTGTTCTATTGTCACCGGCTGTTCTCCCTGAAACTCCGGGTTGACCGCATCCTTCTTAAAGTCGATCCATAAGGCCCGCCATCCTTCAAAATCCAGATAATAATCAAATGTATATGCCGGACTGCCGTCTGCAATCTGGGACTTGGTTCCCAGGTTTACGGTCAATTTATCTTTGATGGGATTTTCGTTATAAACCCACGCAATGAGCCCTCCGTGTTCCGTTTCGCTTGCCACATCCATATTCTTCTCATCGGATGCAACCAGGCTTCCTCCCGGTTCCCACTGCCATTTTAAGGATGTTTTGTCGTGTTTGTAATGCTTATCTGAAATCTCCAATGTTCCGGAAACAGCCTCCCAGTTATCCGGCACTGCGCCTTCAAACGACTGGATATGTTCCGGCACTCCCCCTTTATTGCTTTTTGATACCTCCTTGGCCTTTCCCTCCTTTTTTGCCCCGTCTTCCTGTTTGGCCTTTTCTTTCTCCCCGGCGGCAGACGTTTCTTTAGTTTCTTTAGCAGCTGCCGGAGCCGTTACCTGTCCTTCTGCCGCAGCAGTGGTCCCCGCCGTCTCTTTTGTACCGCATCCCGCCAGAGAAATCACCGCAGCAGATGCCACAGCAAACGCCAACAATTGTTTCGCCTTTTTCTTCAAAATCAGATCCTCCTCTTTTCATTTGGTTGAAATTAGTTTCTGATAATTTCACCAAAAACGTATCATTATTTCATGTATTGCGCAATCTGGAACATTTTGTAAAATACCATTATTTAAAATCAACATATAATTATAATATTTTCAGTTTTTCGTCTCAAAAAAATGGTATTTGATAAAAAAATATTCATTTTGAATTCAGGAACATTCTTACCGGAAACTTTGACAAAAAAGAGATATTTTTTAGTAACTCTCATTTTATACTGGAAGGCACTAAAAATTGTTATGTGTTGTATTCTATTTTAATATAAATTATAATAGGTTAATGAAATGCCGAAAAAAGAGGATTGGAGAAATTCTATGAAAACACGCAGACACAAAATTTACTATATGATAATGGCACTGCTTCTGACGCTCTGTCTGTTATCCGGCTGTATCACCCAGCCCCGGACAGCCGAAGAATCCGGCACAGCCGCTGAAACCACGGAAAAAGCCGAAGAATACGAGACTTATGAACAGGATGCCCTGAAAGTACAGGAGACATTTGACCAGCTGACCGAAGACATTTTCCAAGAAAATGTGTCCGAAAGCCTGCTAAATCTCCACTACACCGTTACAGATCCGGCCAGCCTGGGAATTACGGAATACAATTCCGGTTTTGGCGATTTTTCTCTGGACTATATGAAGGAAGATCTGCTGGACACCAAAAACATCCTGGACGAACTGGACGGCTATGACAAGGAACTTTTAAGGGAAGACCAGAAACTCACCTATGATATTCTGAAAAGCATGCTTTCCACAGAAGTCCGCTCTGAGGGCATGGAACTCTATTACCAGCCCATTTCTCCAACCATCGGAGTTCAGGCCCAGCTTCCGGTTCTGCTGGCCGAATATGTTTTTTACGGTAAGAAGGATATTGATGAATATCTGATCCTTTTATCACAGATTGATGAATATTACGCACAGATCATTGAATTTGAAAAAGAACAGTCTGCCGCCGGGCTCTTTATGTGCGATTATATTTTGGATGAGGTTCTGGAATCCTGTCATGGATACCTGCTCTCACCAGAGCACAGTTTCCTTACAGAGACATTCGCAAGCCGGCTGGACACCGTAGAGGGGCTGACCGATGAAGAGAAGGCCGCTTACATTGAGAAAAACAGGGTGATCCTGGAATCCGACTTCATTCCGGCTTACCAGATGCTGACAGAAGAGCTTGAAAAACTCAGGGGAACAGGGACTACGGAATCCGGGTTATGGAGTCTTCCGAAAGGATCCGACTACTATAAATATCTGATCGCGTCCTCTACCGGCACCTCTTATACCACAGTAGATGATTTAAAAAAGGCAATTGAAAACCAGATTGACAGCGATTTAATGTCCATGTCAAAGATTATAAGGGATAATCCACAGGTGTTGGATAAACTCGATAATTACGATTTCAGCGTAACGGAACCGGAGGCGATTTTAAATGACCTTCAGAGTAAGATTCCCGAAGACTTTCCTCAGCTGCCGCCCTGTTCCTATACGGTTAAATATGTGCCTAAAGCCCTGGAAGGCTCTTTAAGCCCTGCATTTTATCTGACACCGCCTCTTGACAATTTTGAAAACAACGTCATCTATATCAACGGCAATGAAAAATATGAGAGCGCAGACCTCTATACAACGCTGGCCCACGAGGGATACCCGGGACATCTCTACCAAAACGTGTATTTCCTCAATCAGAAGCCCTGTCATCTGAGAAGCCTTATGAACTTTTCCAGCTACAGCGA
This sequence comes from Clostridiaceae bacterium, assembly GCA_018378255.1. GTDB lineage: Bacteria > Bacillota > Clostridia > Lachnospirales > Lachnospiraceae > CHH4-2. The sequence continues at coordinate 23,415 of JAGZXV010000002.1, forward strand.
AGGCTGGGCTACTTATGTGGAAAATTACAGCTATACTCTGGATAATGGCTTAGATCCTACGTTAGCCCAGGTTTTAGCCTATAATAACTCTTCCACCCTGGGACTTCACGCGTTACTGGATATTAACATTAACTATTATAAATGGACAAAAGAACAGGTAGCCGAATACCTGGGACAGTATTACAATATTGAAGGCAGCGATATTGTGGATAATATGTATTATGCCATGATCGCCAATCCCACCAATTATCTGGAGTATTATGTAGGATATCTGGAAATCATTCAGATGAGAGATACGGCTCAGAAAACATTAAAGGAAGATTTTGATTTGAAAGAGTTCCATAAATTCCTGCTGGATATCGGACCGGCGCCTTTTAATGTGATTACCGTATATTTTAAGGAATGGCTGCTGAATTATCATTTAAAATAAGCAAAAGAGGCGCGGGGAATTCATAAATTCCCTGCGCCTCTTTTGCTTCTCACTACTTCATCGAATAATATTCTAAATAATCATCATCGCCATGCTCAATATGTCCGCTGGAATAGTTCTCACCGTTCACCAGCAGTTTCAGCTTATCCAGTTCAAAATTCTCAATAAAAGTATTGCCCAAAGCTCCCAGCATCAGCTCTTCGCCGGTTGTTCCGGAAGATGGTATCTCCGACAAATCCAGTGTTCCGATCTTTTCAGATGCTTCTGAAGAAGCCTCTTTTTCAGCGCCCGGTCCGCCTTCTTCCTCGTCGCTGCCGCCTGCCACTTCAAAGCTCAGCACCTTGGTTCCTTCTGAAAGAACTCCTTCTTCGATCAGCTTGTCCACCAGGGCCTGCGCATCCAGTTCTTTTACCTCAGTCATAGACTTTTTCAGCCCTGTGGCATCTTCGTTGCCGGTGTAAATTGAAATGACATCCACAGATTCTGCGGTTGGGTCGGGGACCTTGTCAAATGCTCCTCCCGGCGCCGCCGTCTCAACTTCTTCCATGTTATTTTCCATGCTATTGGCGGTAGTGTTTTGTTTCTTTGTAGTTGGTGTGCAGGCAGCCAATGATAACATCAGCGCAGCTCCTACAAAACACATCATAAATTTCTTCATCGTTGCGTACTGCCTCCTTAATTCTTCTGCTGGCCGCGAAACCAATGGTCTAATTTCGTCAGCGCTTTCATTAAAGCTTTTCTCTCACTCTCATCCAGACTTTCCATAATGCTTTCTACCATCGCCCTATGGAAGTTCTTATGATGCTGATAAGCGACTTTTCCTTTGTCAGAAAGAGAGATATAAACGACCCGCCGGTCTTCATTCCCCCGGCTTCGGATGACATAACCTTTTTTCACCAGACTGTTCATCGCAATGGTCAATGTTCCCACCGTCACAGACAGTTCTTTGGCAATGGCAGACATATTCTTTGGATCCTCTATACCGATGGCATCGATTACATGCATATCATTATTCGTAATGTCTTTGAACTCCTGGGTAATAATAACCTGCTGTTCAATATCCATCACATCTCTGAACAGCTTAACCCACAACTCATTGAATGCTTCGTAATTATCCACTTTTTTCCCCTTCATCTTAGAGTGTGTTTGAAAATTCATTTCCGCCATCTGCACATCCCACTTTGCAGTATATTTGCCCCTAATTCAGGTTACATAGTCCGCTATGCGCCCTTCATTCGGGACAAATCTCCAACAAACTGTGACGAACATCTGACGGAAAGCAATTTTCAAGCACACTCTGGTTCGATCAAAGCTTCCAAATGATTATACATTATTTTGGCATTCAAAACAACCACTTAAAACTTAGGAAATTCTTACATAATCTGGAAAAAATGCCGTTTTCACAGAATGTTCACAGCTCCATCACCCCATCATTCCCGCCAGAACCACGCTGGCGGCCAGACCGGTCAGCGTGGTAAGCAGCGCGCCTGCCAGCGTATATCTGGTCTTTGTAACTTTGGCGGTTATGAAGTATACGCTCATCGTATAAAAGATCGTTTCCGTACAACTGAGCATCAGAGAGGTGATCAGGCCCAGGCTGGAATCCGTACCGTACTGTTTAAAAATATCAAGAGCTAGCCCGGTGGCCGCGCTGGAGGAGAACATTTTCACAATGGCTACGGGAAGGAGCTGGGACGGGAATCCGAACCGGTCCGTTATCTTTCCCAAAGCATCAGCCACCGCATCCAAAAAACCAGAGGCGCGCAGCACACCTACAGCCACCATAAGCCCTACCAATGTAGGCATGATGTCAACCACCGTCTTAGCTCCCTTTTTTGCTCCCTTTACAAAATCATCATAAACCGGCCGTTTCATTAAAACAGCAAATCCCACAATATAAAATATTATGATAGGAATAATAAAATCAGAAAGAACCGTCAATATTTTCATAAAATCACCTTCGCCGCCGTTTTGCTTCCGCAAAAAAATCTTACTACCATAATATTAATGCTTTTCATATTCCATAACCTGTTATACAATAATTTTAGCAACCGTTCAGCCCGGCTTTTTCGGCCAAGAAGATGAGCCGCCCTGAACAATTACTAATTTTACTCTATCAAATACCGATCAGACCAGGAGGCTATCAAATGAATGTATTATTTTTAGAATACCCAAAATGCTCCACCTGCCAGAAGGCGAAAAAATGGCTGGATGAACATCAGGTTTCCTATACAGACCGCCACATCAAAGAGAAGAACCCCAACGCCGCAGAACTAAAGGAATGGATCAAAAAAAGCGGTCTTCCGACAAAAAAATTCTTTAACACCAGTGGATTATTATACAAATCCATGTCTCTGAAGGACAAACTCCCAGACATGGACCCAGACGCCCAGATCCAGCTTTTGTCGACTGACGGAATGTTGGTAAAACGGCCGCTGATCATTGGGGACGATTTCGTGTTAGTCGGCTTTAAACCTGAGGAATGGGCAGAAAAGTTAATAAATTAACAAATCCTTTTACCGTAAAACGTTCCGTAAAAGACAGGCTCTTTCTCCTAAAAAGGGATCGCGAGACTAAAAGAGCGGGAGTTCCAAAGGTTTGGGAACCGCATCTGTGAGGGCGGCGATATGTATGAAGAGCATTTGAAATTTATAAACTGGGCCCGCGAATACGATGACGGAGATGAAACGATGCGCAGCAAGGCAATGCATGATAAATGGGAGAAACTTGTTATGCAGAATTGCAGGCATATGAGTTTGGACGGAACACAGCCCGTTCAAAGGCTTTTGGAAATGATCTTTATTAAATGAACACGATACTAAATATCAAGAAAACAGCTTTCATACTCCCCCTCAACTCCGATTCATTTACAATTCTACTGATTTGCAAAAATTAAAACAGCAAAAGCAATAATGGCTCCAATTGGAGCCATTATTGCAATAGCTGACTTTGTTTTACTCTTAAATATCTTATAAATTAGGCAAAATAATATAACACCAACGAACCCGCCCAATGCATTCAGCATTACATCATCAATATCACTCGCTCCCACCTTAAAAATAAATTGTAAGACTTCAGCAAGTGTACTTAATAAAGCAATTATGAATGTATTGACAATGATTGATTTGTTTCGGTTCATCAACGTGATATAAACCCCTAATGGCACAAAAATCACAATATTCCCCAATATATTGCTCAATGCAAAAGACCTCAGAATAATGTCATCACTAAACATAAATTCAGTGATTGTACGAAACGGAACGAGGTTTATGGACTGAAAAGAACCAACTCTTTTTTTCTGAAACAGAAGAGCGAATAATAACACGAAATATAAAATCATTACACCATATAACAAGATATTATTAAAAATATTTTTTATTTTAATGTCCTCTTTCGTCATATACCGCCTCCATGCCTTATGATTAAAGCTTTCACTTAAAGTTCCCTTCGAATATCTCCCTGCAAGGTATATTAAAATTACCTTTATTAACCCATTAGCCAATAACGGTTTTGTTATCGATAAATTCCATCAATCAGAGAAGCGGATTCTCCTGCCCCGGCGCTGCTACATCAGCATCACCACCAGATTCGGTATCACCATCGCCATAAATACAGCATAAACCAAATCCAGCCACATCATCGACCCCAGCGCCCCGAGATAAACCAGCCCGATCACAGGCGCAGTCACAACCTTGACCGCCGGGTTCACATCCGGGTTTTTCAATATGGCCTGCACCATGACTTTGGCATCTCCTGTGCTGGGAAACGCATGCATTAAAATCGAAACACCCAGCCATCCCAGCAGAAGCGTCAGCGGATTCTTATATATCTCAAAACGGAATAATTCAATCGCCGCCGGAAATACAATCAGCATTCCCAGTATGGTATTTACAAAAAACGGCCCTGTAGAGATCAAAAATGACGCCAGCGGCTTTTCCGCAGGCTCATGGGCCACATATCCGGCCGGGTTCTTGGCCTGAAAATACACCACATCATAAACCGGCACCCTCATAATTCTGCAGAATAGCTGATGGGCGAATTCATGAACGATTACTCCCGGAAACGTGAGCAGTGAAATCAAAAAACCAGGTATGATAATCATATCTTTCTCCCCCTATTCTTCATCTACATAATAATCGTGCAAGGTAACGCTGCCGTTCAGATAACTGTCAAATTCCTCATCGAACACCTGGCCCGCTTCCTCAAACTGCTTTTTCATGGTTTCAGCTTCCTCTGTCCTTCCATTTTCCATCAATGCGATGATCAAAGTTTCCTTCACATACATTCCTTCCGGGTCTTCGTCGTAAGATCTTTGGACATATTCCAGGCCCTGTTCCATGTCGCCTTCCAGCATACGGAGAATTCCCATGGCCCGCAGGGCAGGCGGATCGCTCTTATCCCTGCTCAGGATGTTCTGATACAGCTTCCCAGCCCCTTCAAAATCACCGGAACGGCGTTTTAAGGTACCCAGGGCGGAGGAAATCATTGTGAGATTGGGATCTTCTTTCATCCCTGCCTCCAGGTATTGTTCCGCTTCCAGAGGATCAGAAGACAGATTGCCCAGGTAATAATAGATCAGCGCCGGATACTGTTCCGGGTCATTCAGACACGCCAGGAGCTCCCTTTGCAGAGACGCCATCATCTCTTCTTCTGATTGGTTCACATCTAAGTTCTGGTTAATCTCTTCCATCTTATCATATGTATTGTAATACCTGGTTAAACGGTCCGTATACATATTCATCTTTGCATAGGTACTGTCATTCACCTCTTTGCCAACCATGTATTCATTAATCAAATACCCGCCAAAATCATAATATCCATAATCCATAGCCAGTTCAATTGCCAGCTCCGCTGCCGGAACGGAATCAGGATAAGTCTCCAGCACCTTCAGCATACCAGTCAGCGCATCATATACTTGTCCTGTTTGTGCCTCTGACTTGGCCGACTGATAAATTTTGTAACAGCTTAACGTTTTTGGCACCCGGATCAGAGCCGCTCCCAGAAGCAGCAGAATGATCACTGCCGCGGGTATCATTTTCTTTGGAAACGGATACCTGATCTGTTCCTCCCTGCATTCCTTACACAGAATCGAATTGCTGTTTTCCGTCAGGTCAATCCGCCTGGCATGGCATTTCCTGCATAGCTGCGATTCCGGTATTGTGTAATACTCATTTTCTTCCATATCCCCCACCGCCTTTTCTTTTATTACATCAAGTATAAGGGGAATCATGGGAATTGTAAATAATCTATGCCGAAATGTCCCGAATCAAATTAACCATTTCAATGGCGCCCAAAGCGCATTCAAATCCCTTGTTTCCGGCTTTCGTGCCTGAGCGCTCAATGGCCTGTTCAATCGTTTCCGTAGTCAGAACACCGAACATGACCGGAACCTGGCTGTTTAAGGATACGGCCGCAATCCCTTTGGATACTTCGCTGCACACATATTCATAATGAGAAGTGTTTCCCCGGATCACTGCGCCCAGGCAGATCACCGCGTCATATTTTCCGCTCTGAGCCATTTTAGATGCGATCAGGGGTATTTCAAATGCACCCGGAACCCAGGCCACCTCAATCTGATCTTCCTCCACGTTATGACGCTTCAGACCATCCACCGCGCCCGCAAGTAATTTGGAAGTGATGAACTCGTTAAAACGGGACGCTGCAATCCCTACCCTGATTCCGTCCGATACCAAACTGCCTTCATATATTTTCATCATACAAACTCTCCTTCTAATAATTTAAAATGTGTCCCATGCGTTTCTGCTTCGTTTTTAGATAAAAAAGATCAAATTCCGTCGGCTCCATTTGAATGGGAACCCGCTCTGTAATCTCCATGCCAAAATCGGAAAGGCCATAGACCTTATCCGGGTTATTGGTCATAAGCCTGAGAGTTTTAGCCCCCAGATCTCTTAATATCTGGGCGCCAATATAATATTCCCTCAGATCTCCGGCAAATCCCAGCGCCAGATTGGCTTCCAGCGTGTCCAGCCCCTGATCCTGGAGCTGATAGGCTTTCAGCTTATTGACCAGCCCGATTCCCCGGCCTTCCTGCCTCATATACAGGAGGATTCCCCGGCCCTCTTTTTCTATCTGCCTTAATGCCGAAGCCAGCTGCTGGCCGCAGTCACACCGCTTTGAGCCAAATGCATCGCCGGTCAGACACTCGGAATGTACCCGGCATAAAAGATTCCGCCCATCTCCCATCTCCCCCTTTACCAGCGCCACGTGGTGTTCTCCATTCAGCTTATTTACATAACAGTGGGCGGTAAATTCACCGTACCTGGTGGGCATCCTCGTTACGGCAGCCTGCTCTACCAAACGTTCTTTCCGCTTCCGGTAAGCCTGGAGGTCTTTGATCGTAATCATTTTCATGTTCCATTTCTCAGCCAGTCCGATTAGTTCCGGGGTTCTCATCATAGTGCCGTCTTCTCTCATGATCTCACAGCAGAGGCCGCACTCCTTTAAACCCGCCAGGCGCATTAAATCCACAGCTGCTTCCGTGTGGCCCGGCCTTTCCAGAACTCCATTTTTTCTGGCCGCCAGGGGGAACATGTGGCCCGGACGCCGGAAATCCCCGGGAAGGGCCTTCTCATCCGCACATTTCATGGCCGTCAGACTGCGTTCAGCCGCGGAAATGCCGGTAGTTGTGCCGATGTAATCGATGGATACCGTAAATGCGGTGCTGTGGTTATCCGTATTATCAGAAACCATCTGGGGCAGCTTCAGCCTGGCACATAGTTCCCGGCTCATGGGCATACAGATCAGTCCCTTTCCGTGTACAGCCATGAAATTCACATTTTCTGTGGACGCAAACTGGGCCGCGCAGATAAAATCGCCTTCATTTTCCCTGTTTTCATCATCCGTTACCAGAATGATCCTGCCTTTTTGAAGTTCCTCTAAAGCCTCTTCAATCTTATTGTATTGAAACATCTTTTTACCGCCTTTCTAATAGCCATATTTTATTAAAAATTCCTCTGTAATGCCGTTTTCCCTGCCGCTGCCGCCTTTTATCAGGTGTGCAGCATACTTACCGATATAGTCATTTTCCAGATTTACCACATCTCCGGGACGTTTTTCAGATAAATTCGTTTCCGACAGCGTGTGGGGAATTACGGAGATGAAAAATATATCCGGTTTAACCGCCCCAACAGTCAGACTGATGCCATCCACCGCCACGGACCCCTTTTCTATGATGTATTTCATAATATTTTCATCCGCTTTTATGCCATACCAGACCGCAATCCCATCCTTTTTTGTTCTCATGACAGTTCCTGTGCCGTCAATATGGCCGGTTACGATGTGGCCTCCGAACCGGCCGTCTGCGGCCAATGCCCGTTCCAGGTTCACCCGGCTTCCTGGATTTAAACGGGCCAATGACGACCGGTTCATGGTTTCATGCATCACATCCGCCTGAAAACTTCTGCCCTCCAGCGCTGTTACAGTGAGACAGACGCCATTGACCGCTATGCTGTCACCTATACGGGTCCCTTCCAGCACTTTTTTACAGCCAACCGTCAATACGCAGAAATCCGCTCCCCGCCGGAGGTATTTTATCGTTCCTATCTCTTCTACGATTCCTGTAAACATGATTTTTTCACCTCCCCTTCTATGAGCCAGTCGCCGCCAATCTGCCTGGAGGATATCCGGTCAAGGAAAAATGCCTGATCCGGCAGATCCACCCCGCATCCTCCCACAGGCGATTTCCCGCCCGTACCGCCAAATAATTTGGGGGCAATGTATGCCTGCACTTTATTTACAATACCGGATTCCAACGCTGACCAGTTGAGACTGCCTCCGCCTTCCATAAAAATGCTGTCGATCCCCATTTCCCCCAGAGTTTTCATCAATCCGCAAAGATCGACGCGGCCGTTTTGGGGAGCCGTATGTATGATCTTTATTCCGCATTTTTGGTATGCCTCTTCCCTTTCCCTGTCCCGGCGGCAGCATACCAGCATCGTGGGAATTTCTTTCGCGGTGGCCGCAATCCTGGATTTTAACGGCATTCGCAGATTGGAGTCGCAGACGATCCTGACAGGATTCCTGCCGCCTTCAATCCGGCAGTTGAGCATGGGATCATCGGCCAATACGGTTCCTACGCCGGTCATAACCGAGCTGTAACGGCTGCGGCATTGGTGGACATACTGCCTGGCCTCCACGCCGGTTATCCACTTAGAAGCGCCTGATACCGAAGCTATTTTCCCATCCAGCGTCATGGCGTATTTCATGACCACATAGGGCGTTCCTGTGCTGATATAATGAAAAAAGACCTCATTCAGCTGGTCACATTGGTCCTTTAGCACCCCTGTCACAACTTCAATTCCCTTCTCCCGAAGTATGCGGATGCCATTTCCCGCCACAAGAGGATTAGGGTCTGAGGAACCCACAATCACCCTGGCGATCTGGCTCTGCCATATGGCCTCCGTACAGGGCGGGGTCTTCCCCTGGTGACAGCAGGGTTCCAAGGTCACATAGAGATCCGCTCCTTCCGGCGATTCCCGGCAGTCCGCCAAAGCGCTGCGTTCGGCATGAGCCTGCCCATATGCCTTGTGATAACCGGTTCCAATGATCCTGCCCTCCTTCACTGCCACCGCGCCGACCATCGGGTTGGGACCAACAAAACCAGCGCCTTTTTCCGCCAGTTCCAGGGCCAGAGCCATATACTTTTCTTCATAGCTCTTTTCATAGGTTTCTCCATGTTTCCTTTCTTTCGCTTTGGTATAGTTATCTTTGCAGCTCTCCCTGTTCATCATTTCCTCCCTTTTTCATTTTTTTCTTGTACAACGTAAAAAATACCCTGAATCCAATGAATTCAGGGTATCCACGTGTGAAATTAACCGGACCGCAGCATAATATCCGCCGGGAAGCGCGCCGTTATTGCACACTTCCATTTGCTTCAACTATAAGCAGATTTCCATTTAACACAAAATGCCCTGAAATGAGAAATCTCATTCCAGGGCAATTAAAAATACAGCGTTAAACATCAATCACGCAATCCTAATTATCTTCTTTCATCCAGACTATACTGTCGGCCTCGGAATCTCACCGAATCCTGCCTTGCGGCTCGTGGGCTATACCACCGGTAGGGAATTACACCCTGCCCTGAAGATCTTATTGTTAAATTATTGCTACATAGTAGCACATATAAATTGGGATTACAAGTATTTTACAGATAATTTTACCATTTTCACTTTTATTCCGGATCTGTCTGCAAGCCGGCTCTGCAGCTCCAAAGAAAGCCCCATTCATATCTCTTCCAAATATTTCAACCCATTCAAGGAACTGATCTTCTGCACGATCTCCGAATGAGGTCTGGCCTGCAGCGTCTTCAGCGTAATGACTGCGGTGAGTTCATTTTTAGAATTCCCCTTCACTTTTGAAACCTGCATATCGATCAATTTGATCTCCATGCTCTTACAGGTCTCCATAAATTCATTCAGCGCATCGCTGGATACGAAATTCAGGTAAAGGCGCATAAACCGTGACCTCTCCTGCATCTTATGGTCCAGTTTCTGGAATACGGTCATAATCAGCAGAATAGCCGCTCCCACCACAACCGCGCCCTCATAAAAACCGATGCCGAGCGCCAGCCCGATACAGGCGGCAGACCACAGTCCCGCGGCCGTCGTCAGCCCTCTTACACGGCTGTTCCTGGTTACGATGATTGTTCCCGCTCCCAGAAAACCGATGCCGCTGATCACCTGAGCGCCCAGCCTGGACGGATCGCCCACCCCAAAGCGTTCGCTGATATGCTGGTTTGTCATCATTACCAGCGCAGCGCCCAGGCAGACCAGCATATAGGTACGGAACCCCGCCGGCTGGTTCTTGCTTCCCCTCTCCAGCCCGATACTTCCCCCAATTATCAGCGCAAGCACAACTCTGAGGAACAGGCTTGCGGAATTTAACTCTCTCCAGTTATCAAATACATCCATCTGCCTTCTCTCCCCGCTTTGCAGCCTTCCCCATATCCGGACCGCCTATTCTTTCACTCCGCCTTCCATAATTCCGCCCAGAATATTCTTCTGGAATACTAAAACCATGATCATCAGCGGCAGAACCGTTATCATGCCCGCAGCCGCCACAACCCCAAACGGTATGGTATGGGTTGTTTGGTACAAAGTCAGTCCGACCACCACGGTCCGGTACTGTTCATACTGGTTCAGCACCTGGGATAAAAGGAAACGGTTCCAGGCCCCGATAAAAACCAGAATACTGATGGAAAAAATGCTGGCTTTTAAAAGCGGAATAATGATATATACAAACAGCTGGAACATATTAGCCCCGTCCAGTTTGGCGCTCTCTTCAAATGAAACCGGTATTCCCTTAAAGACTGCTGTCAAAAACCAAATCGTCATCGGCAGATCCAGCACCGATACGATCAGCGCTAAACCGATATGAGTGTTCAAAAGCCCCAGTTTGCTGTACATTTTGAAAATCGGGCTGATTAGTGTGATCGTAGGAAGCAGCGATATGGTCAGAACAAAGATCAAAAATACCTTTTTAAACCGGATGTTCGTCCGTGTCAGCGCGTAAGAAGCCATGCTTCCCGCCGTTATGCAGATCACGACAGCAATGATCGTGATCACAAAACTATTGAATACATAACGGAGCAAAGGCTGCTGTACAAAAGCCGCAACATAATTCTTTCCGCTCCAAACCGAAGGCAGAACTCTTGGCGGAATCTGGCTGAGATCCGATTCCGCCATAAATGAAGCCGAAATCATATACAGCATCGGAGAAATCATCACAAATAAAAATGCGGCCACAAACAGCAGATAAACTATTTTCTTCCATCCTGTCATCTTCACGCCCATCTAAACACTTCCCTTCGTCTTTAAACTGTCCACAAAGAACAGGCTGATACCCACGGAGATAATCAGCATGAGCACTGACAAAGTGGCGCCGTATCCCGTGTTGCCATATGTAAAATAAGTGTTGACCGCATACATGGACACCGTTTCCGTCCTCCCTGCCGGCCCGCCTCCCGTCATCGCCACAATCAGGTCATAAACCCTCATAGCTGAAATAATCCTAAACAGCACAGTGACCGACATGGTGGATTTGATCAGAGGCAGGGTAATCTTCCAGTATTGCTGCCATTTGCTGGCTCCGTCTATCTGGGCCGCCTCATAATAGTCCTTCGATATAGTCAGAAGGCCGGAAAGAAGCAGCAGAGACATATACGGTGTGTTCTTCCAGATATCCGCAATGAGAATAGACAATCTGGACAGCCATTCATTACCCAGCCAGTTGAGCGGCGTATCGATCAGGTTCATCACCTGCATTACATAATTTACCAGCCCGTTCTGCGAAAAGAACTGGGTCCACACAATACCTGATACCACGGTTGGAATTGCCCATGGAATCAGGATTGCAGTTCTTATAAGCCCCTGTCCCGGAATCTTCCGGTTCATCACCAGCGCCAGACACATGCCGATTATCAGTTCAATAAAGACAGATACTCCGGTAAATGCCAGCGTCCACCACAAGGTGTCCCAAAAATGTTCATCCTGAAACGCGCGAATATAATTCTTAACCCCTACAAATTTTGCTCCCAAAGCCGCAGTCTGCGTCCTGATCTCGAAAAAGCTCTGATAGATCGTATTCACTGCCGGATAGACAATCATAACAGCGATCAAAACCACACTGGGCAAAAGCAGAAAATATCCAATTCTGGTACTTTTTCGTTCCATCGGCTTCTCCTTTACCTGAAAATTACTGGATGACCTGTTTCACCTGCTTCACGATTTTATCCGCACTGTCTGCCGGCGTGCTCATGCCGGTGATCACACTGTGGATTTCCAGCTGCATAATGCCTGAAATTTCAGCATAATAAGGCGACTGGGGTCTTGGCCTGGAATGGTCAAGGGCTTCCAGATACTGCGGCATCTCCGCTTTTTTCGCCAGAATCTCCGGATCTTCAAAAACCTTTTTCAGGGTCGGCTTAATGTCCACCAGGTCAAATGCAGTCATCTGGCTCTCATAATTGGCTCTGAACCTGGCGAATTCAACCGCCTCCGCCTGATGTTTCGAAAAGCTTGATACCATAACTCCCCAGCCGCCCAGACATCCGTCTCCCGGCAGAGGTGCGAGCAGCATATTTCCCGCAACTTTAGAGGTTTTTTCATCATTAAAAGGACCGTATCCGCTGAGCCAGTCTCTCGCAAATACCGCATTTCCTGCGCAGACCACATCTCTTGCTTCCTTTGTTCCAAATGTCTCGATTCCAGGCGCAGTCAGCCCGTCATCCATCATCTTCTTCATATCCGCCAGCGTTTCTTCCAAAAGAGCCTGGTCAATGGCGCTGGTTCCATCATCGTTCACAACGCGTCCGCCCTTTTCCCAATACATCTCCAGCATGGAACCAGTCAGGCTTTCTGCCTGTTTCCAGTAGGATACAAAGCCTTTTAAGTCAGGATTCCCCTCTTTTTCGACAATTTCCGCGGCAGTCTCTTTCAGTTCCGCCCATGTCTCAGGCACTTCCTTCCCATACTTTTCTAAAAGATCTTTCCTGTAATATAGTCCGCCTGCATCGGACATAAACGGAAGTCCGTAAGTCTTTCCCTGAATCTGGAAGGCGCTTAACGGCCCTGCCAGGTATTCATCCAGTTCACCTTCCGGCAAATACTCGTCAAAGGGGATCACCCACCCGGCAGAGGCAAAGATCGGAGGCCAGACCACATCTCCGGCAAATACGTCTATAGACGCATCCCCTGCCTGCAAAACCGTATTGATCGTTTTCAAACGGTCGTTTGAGGAATCCGGAAGCTCCACATAGTTGATCTTAATATCCGGGTGAGATGCTTCAAATGCCGCTACAACCGTGGATTCCACTTTATTATCATCCGGCCTGCCATAATAATTGACCGTAACCGGGCTGCCGTTTTTAGACTCCGTTTTGGTTCCGGCATTCGAATCCGCATTCGCTTCCGCCTTAGAAACTGCCGGGTCCGCAGAGCCGGAGCCGCTTTTCTGACCACAGCCTGCTGTTAATGCCACCGATACTAATGCAGCTGCCGCTATCCATCTTTTTCTGTTCATACTCTTCTCCTATCTGCCGCTTTTTGCGGCCCAATCATCTGTTTATGCGTTTCGTTTCTCTATGTAGTTCTTCAGCAGCAGCGGCCAGTCTGTCTGAATAATATCGTATCCCTTATCCAGGAGCCAGCCCCAGGCTTCATCCATGCCGGATAAAATAGCGCTGTTGTCATCATGCCCCGCCGTTAATTTTATCGTATCATTCAAAGTAATCGCATTAACCCAAAGCTTTTTCTGCTGTCTGTGCATCTCATCAATATATGTTTCCGACGTAAAAACGCTTTCCTCTTCTTCAAAGATCACTTCCGCCCCATACAGGTTGACCCGGTATTGTTTTACAAAGTCCAGCTTTGCCGGATCTCTTAAAATCGGCAGGTACATGAGCTCCGGTCCGGACGCTTCCAGAATCTCAAGCTCTTCTCTCTCCGGATGGCTTTTTAAAATGATCTGGTCATACATCTGATGCCTGTTCAGCACCTGAATGATATCCTTCCAGTAAAACCAGCTTCTGTCTATATTGATCAGGCATTGGCGGCCCTTAAAATGTTCCAGCACATCATCCAGCGCATTGACAGGTTCCAGCACCTTCTCCTGCATTCCGTTAATGAACCGCAGTTCCTTCACCTGTTTGGTGGTCATGGTACGGATATCCTGGCTGGTACCCACAAGCCCCGGCTCCTGTCCGTTATGAAAGGTAAAAAAATCCCCGTCCCTGGTCTGAATGACGTCCATTTCCAAAATATCGGCTCCATGCAGCAAAGCATTCTCATAAGCCCCTATGGTATTCTGTATAATATTAGCTCCTGATGTACCGCGGGGAGCTGCTATCAGCACTTCCTTCTTCATGTAAACCCCTCCTCTGTTCTCTATATTGCATAGTATAATCCCAAAATTGGAACGTGTCAATAATATTTCCAATAAATTCTAAAATTTTTCCCGATTTTTTCTATTCCATAACTTTAATTTAATATTTCCCAGCATTTTATTGGATTGGTACGTTCTATTTTTTAATTCAAAGTTAAACTCCGCCTCCTGCTCATGCTCAGAGTTTCCCCTTCTATACAAATACTGCGGGGAGCTGTTTTTACACCAAACAGGCTCCCCGCAGTATCTTGTTCTATATTAAATTAAATTCCTGCATCTGGTTATGCTCCCGAAAACTCCTGCCTGCACCGCAGTTCAGCGGCTTCCAGCGCTTCCTCCGGGCTCATGATTCCGGATACCACGGCCCGGACGGCATTGCCCAGAATATCTTCAAACACAAATTCATTGAACCCCGGCAGAGGCCGTCCGCCTGAACCTTTTTCCGCCTTCTGATGTTCAAAATCCCTTCTCCAGCCATCCGCAAACGCCTTTTCCATATCCTCCAGCCAGGGATAGAGCTCCAGCACATCCAGGTTTTCTTTGATCTTTCTATGGTTGATATAGCCGCCCAGATACGTGATCATCCCGGCTGTTTTCTCATCATAAATCCATTTTAAGAACTCCCGGCAGGCTGCCTGTTTTTTCGTATGCCTGGAAACACCCAGAACTCCGCCGCCAAGCATGGGGCACTCTCCCGGGACAGGGGCGAAGCCGATCTTTCCCAGCACCTCCGATTCCTTGCTGTGGAGCATAATTGAAGCATAGTTGGCAAAGACGATATTCATGGCCACTTGTCCGCTTGAAAAGTCCTCCATCGCTTTGCGCCACCAGGAATTTGTCTCCCGGTCCGTATATTCAAACGCATCTCTGTAGGAAAGCAGGGTCTTTTTTACCAACTCTGTATTCAGGCTGACAACGCCCTTTTTATCAAAAATCTCCCCTCCGGCCGCTTTCAGTCTCGGCAGATAATCACAGGCCGCCACCACGGAACTGCCGAATACCAGGGACGTTCCATAAGCTACCGGGGAATTTTTATGAAATCTTCTTGTAAAGAACCGGGCAATCTGATCATACTCTTCAAATGTCTCCGGCACTTCAAGCTGCCTGCGGTACACCTCATAAAACTCCCGGCGGATTCTGGCATCCTGGAACAAATCCTTCCTGTAATAGAGCATCTGGACGCTGGGATCAAACGGCAGCGTCAGGCAGACACCGCCAACCTTATAATAGTCGTCGCTGAGATTTTCCGAAAAGTTGTCCTGTATCTGTTTAAACCAGGGTTCCTTTACAGGAAGGGGCAAAAACAATTTTTCTCCCAGTTCCGACATCCACGCCATGTCCAGCCTTATTAAATCGTATGGGGAGAATTGGACACATGACTTCACCATCCGGTAGAGTTCATCATACCCCGCTTCCATGAGTTTTACCTCAATTCCCGTCTTGCGGGTGAACTGGGGAATCAACTGGTTTAACGCCCTGCATGTGGGGCCGGACAGCATCAGAATCTTGATTTCTTCAGGATGGCCACATACAGAAACCGGACATTGATGGAATCCGTCATTCTTCAAATCCAGGAACCCATCAGGGACCGGTTCTTCCTGTTCCAGCTTCTCTATGTACTTTCCGATCATTTTCCCGCATAACCTGTAATTCAGTTCATATTTTACCACGCCCTCTTCCACATGCACTTCTTTGGAAGACAGCGCGTAAACCGGCGGCAGATTCCCTTGTTTCCTATATTCCAGTACCGCCTTTAAATACCCTGAGTTTTCCAGGTCGGACGTGATCACAGCATCGAATTCATCCCGGTCTGTCAAAAGTTCAAATGCCATATGCCCACGGACAATGTCGTCGGAAGAGAACACGCGGCAGGTACAGCCGCTCTCCAAAAGGACGGATTCAATTCCTTTTACAAATAAGCCGTAATTCGAGTATTTGGTATTCCCCGTAAACACGGCCACGTTCCTGTGACCGTCCAGAACACAGCGGCCCGCCATCTCTCTTCCTGCCAGTTCATAATCAAATCCGCAGAAAACAGCGCCTTCAGGAATGCATTCCATCTTCCTCTCCACCAGCACCAGACTGCTGTCTCCGCGGAGCATATTCACATCCTTTAAAAAAGAGCTGACCATAACTATGGCCATTGGATTGGTCATTTCAATTTTTTGGAGCACTTTTTCTTCATAATAGTTCAGGTCATTGCTGTAATACAGGTCCACTTCATATTCATGTTCCCGCAGTTCCTGTTCAATTCCAAGAAATAAATCCCTATATTTTTTCAATTCAAACTGGGGAACTACCACTCCAACACGCTTAGAACTGCCTTTTCTCAGCTGTCTGGCCTGGGCATTAATCGTGTATCCCAGCTGTTTTGCCGCATTTTCAACTAATGTTATCTTTTCAACGCTCACATTTCCCCTGCCGTTCAAAACATTGGAGACTGTTCCGTGGGAAACGCCTGCCAGCGCCGCAATATCTTTTATCGTTGCCATTTTCCCCCTCCTTTTATGCTATTGTATATCAAAAATTGTAACGTTTCAATAGTTAATTTAGAGGGAATTAACATCAAACTTTTACATCAAACGTGAAGGCATTTTCAAAAATGCCTTCACGTTTGATGTAAAAGTTTGATGTAAAAAAGTTGGCAAGCGGAGGCGAGACCGTTTAAATCCCGCCTTTTCCTTCCCCTTCAATTCCAAGATACATCCGGTACCACCGGTATGGTTCAGGATTAAACGCTTTAGCGGTACTGCCCATTTCTTTCAGCACTTCATTTACCTGATTCATATACTGGTTTAAATCTTCGCCCGTTACCAGCGCATTGCTGTGGTGCCACGGCAGAATATACTGGGCTCCCACCCGGGCGCACTGGCCTGCGAAGTCTTCCGGGGAATACGTTCTGATTCTGTGGCGGATCATGATATTGGGCTTTATGGAGTCCAGATGTCTGGCGTGCTCTTCAAAATCCTGTCCGGCATTAAATGCGATTTTAAAATTATTCTTCGTGGTGATCACCCAATTCATCATAAATACGGCCCCCATCATGTCCAGCAGATGATGCCCCTCGATTCCAAACCGTCTTAAAGTGGTATCCCCCTGTTGGGACGGCCTTTTGTCCGTCCCCTCCCTGGCTTTCCGGTTATCATGCAGTCCATGAAAGGTCTGAAGCGTAAATTCCGGCAGATAATAAGTGCATTCCTCCCCCACCGCATAAATACTGCTGTATGGGATGTCAAAGAAACGGGCCGTTTCCATAGCCACCTCCTTCTGACAGATCACCCTCCCATGGAATTTATCCCAAACTTTTCCCACATCCATATCATGATCAAAATGAGTATGGTTCAAAATGATGTAATCGGCCCCCTCCACCTGATCCACCGTAAAATCATCCACACCGCCGCTGATAAAGGGATCGGTCAGAATTGTCGTTCCCCCCGGCAGCTTTATCTCATAACATTGGCAGTAAATATAGCGGAACTGGATATAATCCGCCTGTTCCGCATCCCGGTATGGGGTTGGAAACAGGGCTTTTTGTTTTCTTTCCATAGATAATCTCCTTCGATAATCTTTTATTAAAGTACGTTAAAGCAAATCGGAAACCACACCATAAATGTAATAAAGTAAACAAGCGCCGGCACAATGGAGCCGATTACAAATTCTTTCATCTTAAATCCGCCTTCATTAAATGCCAGAAGCTGGGTCGATGTGGCCATAGGTGTTAAAGTGGACAGCGATGATCCATAATGGATTGCCAGAAGGGTAAAGCGCGGGTCCATGCCCAGTCCGACGGCCGCCGCGATGGAAAGCGGGCGGAACACAGCTCCCACGGTACGGTTGCTGGCAAACTGTGTCATAAGAAAAGAGGTGAGGAAAAATACCCCTGCCACCAGGTAGACATTGGTAGCGCCGCCCAGGAGGCCGGAAATGCCATTGGCTATAATTTCATTTAAACCGGAATCATTCATCGCCGTACTCAGAGAGACTGTTCCGCCATAGATGAATATGGTTTCCCACCGGATAGACCTTATGGCCTCCTTCTGGCTGATGATCCGGGCCGCCAGCGCAATCAGAATTGCAAACGCGCCAACAATATATAAATCGATTTTTGTAAATGTACTGGTAATGATCATGGCTGCCGCGCTGCCAAAAAACAATATCTTACCAAGCTTATTCTGAAATGGCGTCAGTTCCGCACGCTTCTTCTCATCCTTTTTCTCTTTGGCTTCCTTTTTCCCTTCCGCCTGCAGACCATTCTCAGGTTCAATTTTGGCATAATGTTTAAACCCAACAAAGTAGATGTAGAGAAAGAATACAACGAAAATAGGTATTTTAGCCAGAAATGGATCGGCGAATTTAAACCGTTCCGAAGCCCCGGCCGCCTCTAAATATCCGTTAAATGTGATATAAGCGGTCAGCGCTGTTCCCACCGGCAGAACATTGTTGCTGGAGCAGGCCACATCCGTACATGCTTTAATGGTATTTTTAACCGGAAGCCCGGTTTCTGCGGCTATGGCTATTACGATAGGAAGCATTATTGCCATAGCGCTGATCGGAGAGGCAAATGTGGAAAAAACTACGCTCATCAGCATAGCTGCGAGCAGCACACGACGTTTTCCCTTTGCCCCGGCCCCGAGCTTTGTGACAACAAAATGTTTTAAATCATCCAAAAATGTGGTCTGATTTAAAATTCCTCCCAGGATAAACAACACTACAAGAGAAACCACCGTACTGCTGGAAAACCCGGCCCAGGCGTCTTTAAAACTCAGCACCCCTGTAACCTGCAGAAGCATAGGAACCGCCAGAGCGGTTGCGGCCATAGGTATATACCCGGCAAAAAACGAAATGATCATTGCAATTAAAATTATAGTTACGATTAAACTCTGCGACATGATATTCCCCCTGATAATCATTTTTTATACAGTACTGTTAGCTTTAGTATACCTGGAGGGGGACATTTCCGCTAATACCGAAAAGCCATATTACCCACATGTTTTCCTTATAGGTCGTTTACATTTAAAATCGTGTATGATATAGTCAAATTACTCGGGACCTTCTACATTCGGATGAAAGAGAGATGATCTTATGAAAATTCAAGATATGAAATTTATATTGGAAATTGTTAATACCGGAAGCATTTCCATGGCTGCGAAAAATCTGTATATCTCCCAGCCCGCGCTGAGCCAGTGCGTGAAAAAGGTGGAGCAGGAATTGGGAACTGATTTATTCATCCGCCATTCCGGTAAGATGGTGAAACTGACAAAAGCCGGTTCACAGTACGCGGATATGGCCCGCCAGATCACCGGGGTATATGATTCATTTCTAAAGACGCTGGATGTTCAACGGGAGAAAACGAAAAATAAGATAAGAATCGGGATTCCGGCCCGGCAGGGCAGCCTTATCATGACAGCCCTGCTCAGCCAGGGCGGCAAACTGCCCTGTCTGGATTTGGAATTTCTGGAAGGTTCTTCCGATGAGCAGGAACAGAATCTCATGAACGGGGTCATTGATCTGGCCATCATACGGCTGCCTCTGAACATATCCAATCTGAATTATAAGATCGTCTTCAAAGAACCGCTGGGAATCTGGCTGAGAAAGGGCAGTCCCTATGAAAATCTGGCCGTCAAACGGCCGGGGGAAACCTACCGTTATTTATCTTTAAAGCTGTTAAAAGATGAGATATTCGCTCTGCCTCCTGAGGAAATGCGGATCAGCCAGACCATCCGCAGCCTGTTAAAGGAAGCCAATATTACACCCCAGATCATGAAAAATTATCAAAATATGAAGAGCATACTGCTCTTGGTCCAAAACGGGCTTTGCAGCACAATAGGCAAACAGCCCCGGCCGGGTGAGGCTTCAGACCGTTTTTTCTGGATTGACGGGTGTAAAAGCACTTACAACCTGGCCCTGGTCTATCTGCCGGAAACGCCGTACCGGGGGGAGATCAGCATGATTGAGCGGGTTTTGAAAGATCATTTAACATAAAAATCCTCTGCTATCATAAAGCAGCCCAGCACCTGAAGTAAAAATCACATTTTCCTCCAGGCACTGGGCCCTTCATCTATTCTGAACCAACGTATTTAAAATATAAAACTTGCAGTCATAATTAAAATCAAGCTTACAATGGAAATAATAAAACACATCAATGAGCATATTTTAAAACCGCCTAATGTTGTCAGTCGTGCAATTTTTGTTGTAATCCAGAAACCGCTGTCATTGACAATAGAGACACACATAGATCCTGAAAAAGCAGCCAGTGCAATGAAAATAGGCTGGACATTTAGGTTCCCAACCGATGGAGCCAGCAGGGAAATAGCTGTAATCATTGATAATGTCCCAGAACCCTGGGCTGCTTTAAGAACAACAGCTACCAGCCACGCAAAAAGAACTGGGTGAATATGTACGGTTTCTATTACACTCACCAATACATCACCAATACCGGCGGCGGCCAAGACAGCTCCCAGTGCTCCGCCCATTCCGGTAATCAGGAGAACCGATCCGGCATCTGATAATGCACTGTTTACAGTCTTATTCAACTCCTTCATTGGCAAACGCCCTTTGCTTAATAAATAAGCACCAAACACGCCAAACAGCATTGCTATATTCTTATTGGATATGAATTTAATAATTTCAGGAACATTCTCATCTCCCATAATTGCAGTTGATGCCGTACCGCTCAATATTAATACGATTGGAAGCAGTATCGGGAGTATTGCCAGGCCGAAAGGCGGAAGTGTTCTCCCCTCTTTTATAAGCGCCTCACTCTTTTCCTCTTCTCTCCTCTCTTCTTCAGGATCGTATTCTTCATCTCTTTCCGCAACCCAAAAGCCTGGTCTTGATAAAAAAAACTTATCATAAATAAATAATGAAATGGCAAAGCTTGGAAGACCAATTAAAATTCCCCACATTATTGTTGTTCCGACTTCCAGACCGAGCATTTCACTGCCTGCCAGCGGCCCTGGCGTTGGAGGAATAAATGTATGCGCAATAACAAGACCACCGACCAGCGCACCTGCATAATAAGGAATTTTTTTGCCATGTTTCGACATAAACCGCGCAAGAGGCATTATAATAACAAATGCTACGTCAAAGAATACAGGAATGGATACCAAAAAACCAGATAATCCCAAACCGATATCCGCTCTTTTTTCACCGCACAGGTTTGTAATTCCATCCGCTATCGATTGAACTGCACCGGTATCTGCTACAATTTTACCCAGAATAACTCCCAACCCAATACTGATACCTATACTGGTCATGGAGTTCCCAAATCCTGATGCTATCGTTTCAATTGTCGTAACCGCCCCAACACCAGATGCAATTCCCATATAGAGAGCTCCCATAATCAGAGAAATAACAGGGCTTTGTTTCAATGCTAAAATTAATATTAATATTATTGCGATCGTTATAAAAAGATTTGCTACCAGTAACGTTGATGTCATACTCTTCCTCCCTAAAATAAATTCCCGTATTTATCAAAATTCCACTCTTGTGATTTATCCAGAATTTCTATCTTTTCACAGCCTTTTACAGTGTCCAGCAATGACTCAGAAATCAGTATTTCCCCAATGTCAAGCGTGTTCTTTATTCTGACGATTCTCAATTGATCTTTCGGCCTTCCTGTGCACGCTTTACAGGCAATCTGAACAGCTTCCTTATCCGACGTCGCAACAATTGGTATCTTTACCGCCCACAAAGCCGTTGATGTAATTGCATTAGGATAAGTAGCTTCCATATCAACCTTATTAAATAAGCGTTTTGTAGTGACATTCGCACAGCCAAGCCCATTGGCATTCCCATGGCTTTCATTGGTCAGATCTAATACCACCAGGTGCTGTGCCGTAAAGTTTCCAGTCAAATATGGGGATGGATACTTTCCGGTAATATTAGGGTCCATACCATCACCACTGATATTTTTTCCCATTTCATCAACTACAAGAACATCAGCTTCGCTAATATAGAGACATCCCATCCTTCTTTTGGCCTCCAAAAGCAGCTCCGGCTCCTTTTCCGGTATTTCCTCTTTGGAAAGAGCAGTTAGAATACAAGTCTTTTCATAAGCATTTTCAATAATTCCCAAACCGCATACTATATTACAGTTTCTTAATATGGCATTCCCAAATTGGGGCAGGCGTTCTGCCATATGTTCAATTCCAGCCGAATGGAATGCATCTGCTCCATGTTGTTTCCCCAGCCCTACTGTCATCATCTTCATAAGGCCGCTTTCATATTCTCCCCGGAAAGAGGTGTGTGCCTTAATTCTTCCACATACCAAAATTCCATCTGCCTCGGCTGCATGGCGGTCAATAAAAACCTTTTCGCCATTTTCAGTATCTCCTATATAAACTGTTTCCATAGAAGAAATAACAGGGCACTCCAGATAATCTTCGGTAATGCCATAATCTTTTAAGACACCCTTCTGCCCCTCATCTGTTGCCCCGCCATGACTGCCCATGGCTGCAACAATAAATGGATTGGTCCCGCATTTCTTTAAATAGTCAACAATCGATTTTGTAATCAACTGTATATTGGATATCCCCCGGCTTCCACATGTTACAGCGATACTCATTCCCGGTTTGAATTTACATTTATGCCGTTCTAATTCCATCCATATTGTTTCCGGTATCTTTTCCGCCGGTATTTCTTCCCTGTCAAACCTTTGCCTTACCCTGATCATATTGGGCAATTTCACATCGCCGCAAAGTTGAGAGACAACTCCCATCATTCTACCTCCTAACGATATTCTTTCAAAACATCAAAAACGCGTCGAACATTATCTATTTCATAATCCCGCTGTAAATTATGTACAATAGAAAAAACAAAGCCTCCATCTTTATTTAGTATTTTTATATGCTCACGCATTTCCTTTTCCACATCATCAGGTTTTCCTTGAGCCATGGTTGTCTGTCCATCTACTCCAGCTCCCCAAAATGTTATTTTATCGCCGTATTGCTGCTTTAAAAACTCTGGATTCATCCCTTTGGCTGATGTTTGAACCGGATTCAGGCAGTCGATTCCACAGTCAATCATGTCGTCTAATATATTAACCAATGATCCGCAGCTATGATAAAGTGTTTTCCAATTGGTGTTCTCATGTACCCAGCCATTAATTCTTTTAAAATACGGTACATATAGATCCCGGAACATAGTCTTGGACATAATTTCACTACTTTGGGTTCCAAAATCTGTACCGCATAAAAATACTGCCTGGGCTTTATTACCAACTGCCTGATAGAGCAGCTTCAGATTACGTATACACAACTTTGTCCATTCTTCATATACATCTTCAATATATTCAGGAAATAAACTATGAGCCATTAAAAACTCGGCAAAGTCTCTGATTCCAGGTGTCACTTTGGCATAGCCTCCATTCAACATGGTCTGGGCTCCCAAATTACCATACTCTGCATTCAATACAATACCACAGTCCGTATTTTCATAATAATAATCGGCCTGTTTACGATAAAATTCCAATGTCTCATCATCGATTGTCATAACTTCCAGCTGTTCTCTGTAATCTTCCAGCGCATTCAGATTCTCTTCATCATACTCATCCTGCCGGGTCAGATAATCAAAATAAAGCCCCCCTTCCAACGGCATACACCCACTTGGCCTTGCCGCAGCATCTCCCTTGGGATGCATATATAGATTATTATTTTTCTGGGTTATACAGGCATTCTCACCAATCAAAGCGGGGACACCATCAGGCGTTATCCATCTTTTCCATCGGTTGTTACGATAACCAAAAACCGTCATATCACTCCATATACCAAGTACATCCAAACCAAACATCTGAGCATCTTTTTCATCAACCAGTCCTAACATCTGATATGTATCATAAATCTTTACCGGTTCGTCCCTCCCATACAAACGCCTTAAATGATAAAGCAGTGATGCATTGATTCCAGTTGCTTTAGTTGCTCCCAGATCAAAAGCAATGTTACCACAATCTTTGTGGTTAAGCGCAGCCTCCAGTTTTTCTCTTCCCTTCATATTCTTCCCCTTTCTTCCTCATTGTATATAACGTTGTATATTATTAAAATAAGTCATATATGATGTTTTGTCAATAGTATTGTTTATTTTTTATTTAAATCAGGTTTTTATTTACTTCATTGTATATATCGTTCTATACTCTCTTACGCCTTTTTCTTCCTCACATTTCTTGACATAAACACATCCATCCAGTATATTGTAAACAAGATTAAATATTGTAATCATCTAGGCAGGAGTTGCTCTTAATGAATAAAAACAGCTTAAAATTACAAGCTTATCAAATTGTAAAAAGTAAAATATTGAACTGTGAATTTACACCTGGAACACTTCTGACAGAAAATATGCTCTGCGATATGCTGTCCCTTGGCCGCACCCCTGTCAGAGATGCTATCAGCCGTTTAGAACAGGAACATTTTGTGCGTATTTTTCCTCCAAAAGGTATATTGGTAGAAGATATAACATTAGCAGAATTAAGCTCGCTTTTTGAAGTGAGATTTATTTTTGAACCTTATATTATAGAAGAATACGGAAAAAATATTGGTAAACTGGAGTTTAATGTTTTTAATGGTTACTTCCGTGATCGTTCAATCTTAGATGATCCATATAAATTTTGCAAAATCCTGTCATCATTCCATAATATTTTTTATGAAGATTCTGCAAACCCCTATTTTCTTCAGTTTTATGAACAATATCGTAATCAAGAACTGCGTTTGCTCTCATTAATTCAGCTTTCCTCAGAACAATTAGTAGAATTTCCGCTTTTTTATATGGAGCTAATAGAGTTTTGTGAAAATAACCAGTGGGAAAAAGCCTCTGACAGCCTGCGGAATATTCTGAATGTCTACAGGGATATCCTTTTCGAATCCGCCCTGGCCTGTCTGAAGCCAAGCAGACCGCCGGTAACGAAAAAAGCCCGCAATTATGAAAAAAACAACTTAAAACAGCAGGCTTACCAGATCATACGGCAAAAAATCATCAATTGCGAATATCTCCCCGGCGCTTTGCTCAATGGAACTCTGCTGCAGGAAGCGGTTCCGGGCAGCCAGACGCCAGTCCGTGATGCCCTCAGCCGGCTGGAACAGGAAAAATTGGTGACCATTCTGCCAAAAAAAGGGGTTTTAGTGGCTCCGTTAACTGTGAGCGATTTAAAACCGGTTTATGAAACCCGTCTCCTTCTGGAACCCTACGTGGTTCTGCACTATGGCAACAAGCTTTCCGAAGATTTTTATATGGATATGTATAGGAATTTTTCAGCCGCATCCCCGTTACAACCGGACGGCTCTCATTACACATTTGATGATGAGTTCCATTTAGGTTTCATCCAGGCCGCTGATAACCCCTATTTCAGCCAGGTTTATGAACAGATTCACGCCCAGACCCACAGGGCCAGGGTTTTATGCGGCAATACTGCGGAAAACAGAGTTACAGATTCCATGAAGGAACATCTGGAAATCATTCTGCCCTGCTTAAAAAAGGACTGGACGGCGGCGTCTGCCAGGATGGCGGACCATCTGACCCGTTCCCGGGGATCTGTACTGAAGAATCTTTCCCAAAGGATTTTTTTATAGACGTCCATTTTTAACATAAAAGGTGAAGGCATTTTCGAAAATGCCTTCACCTTTTATGTTAAAAAACAGGTTTTCAATTATCAGCCGATTCCGCCATATATGATTCCAAGCACAAACACAATCACAGCCAACGGCACGTACACGTACTTGGCCAGCGGCCCGAAAAATGCACCCAAAGGCTTTTTCCTGCCAGTCTCCAATTCTTTTTTGATCTCCCCGAATCCAAGTATATAGTAGATGGACACCGCTCCCAGCACAGCGCCAAAAGGCACAACAATTATGGTGATAAAGTCCATCCAGGACCCCACTTTGGGCTCCGCTTCCAAGAACAGCCCCACGCCGAATGTGATGAGCCCGCACAGTCCAACCGCTGCTTTTCTGGAAAGCTTAAAACGGTTCTGCCAGGATTCGCAGACCGCCTCAAACATATTCACAAGGCTGGTGATTCCCGCAAATGCCACCGACACAA
The DNA here is from genome assembly GCA_018378255.1 of Clostridiaceae bacterium. Classification (GTDB taxonomy): domain Bacteria; phylum Bacillota; class Clostridia; order Lachnospirales; family Lachnospiraceae; genus CHH4-2. The sequence goes on from JAGZXV010000002.1 coordinate 49,771, forward strand.
AAAAGAGCACTGAAAACAACTGCCCCATGGGCATCTGCCTGAAAATGTTGGGCAGTGTGATGAACATCAGGGGCGGGCCTGCATTGGGTTTAATTCCGAACGCAAAAACCGCCGGCATGATTGCGAGCGCCGCCAGCATAGCCGCCAGCGTATCGAATAATGCCGTTTGAACAGATGATTTGGGGATATCCTCATCTTTTCCCAAGTAGGTCCCATATACGATCATACCGGAACCGGTGATGGAAAGGGAGAAAAATGCCTGTCCCATAGCCATAACCCAGGTATCCACCTTTAAAAGATATTCCCATTTCGGCACAAACAGGAATTTGTAGCCTTCTGCCGCCCCCGGAAGAAATGCCACCCGGATTGCCAGAACAGCGAATAAGATAAAAAATGAAGGCATCAATACTTTATTGATCTTTTCAATCCCGCTGGCCACACCGAACATCAGAATTCCCATGGCAATGAGAATTACGATCAAATGCCACGGCACGCTGCCAAAAGCGCCTGTAGCCTGGGCGAAAAACTCGCCCGCCTCTGTTGTTAGGATGGAATTTGTCAGGGAACCAGCCAGGGAGCGGACCACCCAGCCCACTATAATGGCATAGCCGATGGCAATTCCCAAGGAACCCATCAGCGGAATCCAACCCAGAAAGTAACCCAGCCTGCCTTTGCCTTTCGTATTCCAACAGTATTCATAGGAACCCAGGGTTCCTGTTTTAGCCCTCCTGCCGATGGCAAATTCCGCCGAAAGCCCTACCAGGCCGAATATGGTGATAAATATCAGGTAAGGAACGAGAAATGCCGCCCCTCCGTACTGCCCTACCCGGTATGGAAACATCCATATATTTCCCATTCCTACCGCCGATCCCACGCAGGCCAGAATAAAACCGATACCAGTACTGAAGCCTCCGTTCTGGTGCCCGTGTCCTGCGGACACATCAGATTTTCTTTTTTCCCCCATTGTTCTGTCTCCTTGCATTTATGATATGCTATATAGACTATCAAAGAAATTGCTGATAGTCAAATAAAAAAGCCGGGGGCAATCAATTTGCACACCCTATGTAGCCGTTCAGACGGCCATCTTCTTGACCGAAAAAGCCGGTCAAGAAGCATCGCGGATATCCGTCCTACTGCAGCCCCGCTTTCATCACGGCAATCCGCATCATGGAAAGATCGATCCTGTCTTCACTGATCCGCCCGTCCTTTACTGCGTTTAACAGCGTCTCATATGCTTCCTGAAAGTTTTCAGGCATCAAAAGAAGATCCGCACCGGCTTCCACGGCCATTACAGCGGCTTCTCCTGATGGATAGAGATTTTGTACAGCTCCCATGTTCATCGCATCCGTTATCACCACTCCATCAAATCCCAGTTCTCCCCTGAGAACATCTGTTATAAGGACTTTCGACAGAGAGGCCGGCTTGTCCCCGTCCACAGCTACGGCGGCGATGTGAGCCGCCATGATACAGGGAATCCCATTCTCAACCGCATCGGCAAATGGAACCAATTCCGATTCCCGCAGTTCTTCCAGAGTTCTGTCCGTATACGAAAACCCATCATGGGTATCGCCTTTGGTGGATCCGTGGCCCGGGAAATGTTTGTATACGGGAATGATGCCCTGATCCATCAGCCCCTTTGCCGTCTGACCGGCCATGGCGGACACCAAATGGGGATCTGAACCGAATGAACGCATGGCAACCACAGTGTTATCCGGATTAGTCAGCACATCGGCATCCGGGGCAAAATCCATATTAAAGCCGTATTCCTTCAGATAACTGCCGATGACATTTCCCACCTCATAAGCTTTGCTTATGTCCCCCGAAGCGCCGATTGCCGACATGTCAGGGAATTTTTCTACCGGAAACTGAGGATTGCCGGCAATCCTTGCCACTGAGCCGCCTTCTTCATCAACCGCTATAAGAACCGGCAGTTTGGCTACTGCTTTCGCATATTCTTTTGTATCCGCGATCATTTCTGTAATCTGCTGCGGGTTTTGTATGTTGGTTTTAAAAAAGATGAGCCCACCCACAGGATAATCCGACAGGGCACTGCGCACTGCCTCTCCCGCATCCACAGCCTGTTCAAAACCGGTCAGGGCTTCCGGAGTGATGATGAACATCTGGGCTATTTTTTCTTCCAGGGTCATGGAACTGATCAGAGCCTGAAGTGCGTCCGGGGTCTGAGGCGTATCTGCGGTTTCACCTTCTGTTTTGCCCGTACCGGCCCCAGGGGAATCTGTTTTGGCTGCCGTGTTTGAACCTGGAGTTGTATTTTCTGCCTTAGAGCTGCTGCTTAACGCTTTGTTTTCAGGGACTTTTCCTGATTTTTTTATTTCCTTATACAATCGCACGCCCATGATCAGCAGAAGGCAGGCTGCCGCGGCAGTCAATATGATGAGAACGATGCGCGACAAGCCCTTCTCCTTTTCCGTCTGTTTTCTGGAATGATGTTTTCCGGCCACTTGCTGCTCCTTTCGTCAGGTATTTTTTACTGTGCTATAAATAGTATAACCATTTTTCCCGCTCTTCTTGGTATGATACAGGGCGAGGTCGGCATTTTTATAAAGTGTTTCAAAATCCACTCCCATATCGGGATATACCGCGATGCCGATGCTGGCGGAAATGCTGCATTTTCCATTTTCTGTCATTACGCTGTCCCTTAACCCTGCAGACAACGCCTGAGCCTTCTTTTCAAGCCACTCCCGGTTTGGAATCTTTAAAAACACCGCAAACTCATCGCCGCCGATTCTTCCTACAATATCACCTTCCTGGAACTTATTTTTTAAGTTCCGGGCAAACGAAGCGATTACAAAATCACCGGCCGCATGGCCGAAATTGTCGTTTACACTTTTAAAATTATCGATGTCCACGATAAAGAAGGCGTATTCACTGTTGTTTTCCGCTGATGAAATCGTCTTACAGATCATTTCCTGCACAGCGGCCTTGTTGCATTTCTCACTATATTTATATTCTATCTTACACCAGACTGTTTATTTCTGCAAATGCTGTCTGACAGACCGTGATGGTTCAGTCCCCCGCCTTTCTTCACAATCCAACTGGACAATTTTTCATTTTTATGCCATAATTCATTAAGAGATAACGTTTTAGTAAAACATTTTGGTTGAGAAAAACAGGAGGATGTGTTCATATATGAAGAACGGAAAGCCAACGATCAAAGAGATTGCGGAAAAAACCGGAGTGTCTATCGGAACCGTACACCGCGCCATTTACGGTAAAGAAGGAGTGGGCGAGGAAACCAGGAAACGGATTCTGGCGGAAGTGGAAAAGATGAATTTTCAAATCGATGCCGCGGCTTCCAGCCTGAAGAGAAAAACCATCAATATAGCGGTGGTGCTGCCCCAGCCCAAGGGAGAGGACCAGTATTATTTCCGGGGCATTTGGGAGGGCATTAAGGAAGCCGCCAAAGAATTTCAGAAATATAAGATAAACTTTATATATATTGAATCGGAATACAGAATGGATAAACTGTCCATGGAGCTTCAGAAACTTTATGACACCATGCTGGATGATATAAATGGGCTGATCACCTTGTCGGATACCAATGACAGCAATGAATGGATTGCCAGGTTTTACAAGCAGGGAGTGACCATTGTCCTGATTTCCAGCTATGGAAGGATAGAAAACTATTTTTGCAGCATTAAAGTGGACCATGTGAAGGCCGGCCGTCTGGCAGCGGAATTTTTATCCGCCGCCCTCCCCTCCGATCATGGGAAAATCCTGCTGTTAAGCGGAAATGCGGATCTGTTCAGCAACCAGAACTACGCGTCAGGTTTTTTAGAGGACATAAAACGCAGGGGAATCCAAAATGAGCTGATCATTCTGGACGGATTCGGAAAAGAGGATGTGGAAGACAGGTGCCGTCTGCTTTTGGAGCGGGAAAATATCACCGCCATATTCTGCTGCAACGCCAGAAATACGTACATCCTGTGTCAGCTGCTGGAGCAAAGACCAGCGAAACGGCCGCTGTTTATAGGGACTGATGTCTTCTATGAGTTAAAGCCTTATTTTGAAAACGGTATTTTGACTGCCTCAATCTATCAGTCCAACCGGGAACAGGGGCGGATGGCTGTGGAAGTCCTGTACCGTTATCTGACTACGGGAAGCCGGAGCCGGAGCCAGGAATTTGTCCCCATCGGCCTGGTCATGAAAAGTAACTGCGAATACTATATCAATTGAGGCGGAGGAAGGCAGCTTCCAAATGCCCGGGAACGAGTTTGTACCATGCCGGGAATCAGCCCGGGAACATCCTGCAGGCGGGATGTTCCCGGGCTGATTCCCTTTTAAGCTTTAAATATTCCCATTTGCTCTTCTTCCATTTGGTAATAATACCCAAAATAGTACGCCGAATTTTGTAAATATAAACGAAATTGCTGGTTAAATGAAAAAAGTGCATTGACATTTAAAATGTAAGCGATTACAATCTGTTTTAAGAAAACGTTTTAGTAAAACTTTTTAGTAAAATGTTTTATAGCTAATATAAATGGATAGTCAGGAGGATTTTCTATGGGACAGCTTGAAATTGCCAGAAAAAACGGAATTGCCCTTTTTCCGGTACTGCACGCGGCGGATCACATGCGCTGCGAGCTTCCAATGCTTTTGGGTGAAATCCCGGGAGCCAGTGTTTATTATCACACAATACTTGAAAGAGATACGCTCGCTTATGAGGCGGAATCCAATACCCTCAGAACCATTTTTCTTCTGGACGGCGTGCTGGAGATCAAAAACTGCACAGGGATTCATAAGCTGAGGGAAAAAGCCGTCTATACGTCCGATCCGGATCAGAAGCTCACAATTACAGGCACCTGCTGCTCTCATTACCTGGAAATCCTCTGGACTTTAACGGACACGGCCCGGAAACAGCTGGATGAAAAGAGAGCCCAGCTGCCTTATGTTCAGCAATATGACGAATGCGAGCAGTACCGGGAGACATTTAAAAGCCAAAAAACCATCAGCCGTTCCATCATCGACCATCACCTCCTTCCGGGATTCTGCATGGGATCCAATGAAGCTTACGGACCGGACCGGGTTAAACCCCACGCCCACCCGCTGCTGGACCAGTTTTTCTTCAGCTTTCCGGATAATGATGTGAATCTCTTGATCGATGATAAGATACAGCCATTGGAGGGCAATACTCTGATCCACATCCCTCTGGGGTCCGATCACGGGGTAGAAATTCCTGAAGGAAAGAAAATGCATTATCTGTGGATCGATTTTATGACGGACAGAAAAGGGCTGGATTATTTAGACGAAGTACATATAAAAACAGGCGTAAAAGAACGGTTTGATGAAGACAACCGGATTACAAGGTAAAAAGGAGTGAGAACATGGCGTGTTTTGTAAAAAAAAGTGATGTGAAAGAAGTTGTTTCAGGACATGGTCACGGTTCCTGGCCGATGCTGGGAGAAGATCAGGGATGCGCCAACGGATGCGCGGCAGGAATCAGCTATTACAGTTCCTGTGACTACACACCGGCGGCGGTTCATGACGACCAGGAAGGATTTTATGTGATTTCCGGGAAAGGCCGGGCCAGAATCGGAAACGAGGAATTTGAGCTGGTTCCGGATATGGCTTTTATCGCCCCGGCAGGCACCGAGCATCAGATGAAAAGTGAACATGCGGATGAACCGGTCGTTGTATTCTGGTTCCACGCACAGGCATAAAACCAATAAAGAAAAGTGAGGAGAATGAGATGAAAAAATTATTAAGCGTTATATTAGCGGCAGGTTTAACAGCAGGTTTGCTGACAGGATGTTCCGGTGGAAATACTGCACAGTCATCAGGAACCGGGGCAGGTGCAGCGGCAGACGCAGGAAATTCCGGGGACGCGGCTTCTACGGAGAAAAAGGAAGGCGCTAAGACAGCAGTAGCGGCGGACGCCTATGAAATCATGTGCGCATATGAGAACAACCCAGGGGAGCCGGTGGACCTGGCCTGCCAGTTCTGGAAAGAAAAATTGGAAGAACTGAGCGGCGGCACCATGACTATGACATTATACCCGTCCAGCCAGATGGGAAATAAAAACCAGATCATCGATATGGCCCTTGCAGGCGATCCCATCATCACGATCGGTAATGATTCCTTCTACGCGGACATGGGAGTCAATGATTTTAACGTGACATTTGCACCTTTCTTGATCCATGGCTGGGAGGATTTCGATACCCTGCATGACAGCGAATGGTATCAGGATAAAGTAAACCAGCTGGAAGGGCTGGGACTTCATCTTGTCAGCAACAACTGGAGATATGGAATCCGCCATCTGCTTTCCAAAAAGCCGGTTCAGTCCATGGCAGACATCAAGGGCATGAAGGTGAGAACTCCCAACAGTACCGCCGAAGTTGACGCATTTGTGGCAATGGGCGCAAATCCAACCCCTATGGCGCTCAGCGATGTGTACACAGCTCTTCAGCAGGGCACCATCGATGCGGTAGAAAATCCGCTGGATGTGCTTTATAACAATGCATTCCACGAGGTAGTGACAAATCTGACCCTGACAGGCCACGTTTATATCAATGCGTCCTGGCTGTTTTCAGAAGATTTATTTAACCAGATGACGCCTGAACAGCAGGGATGGTTTTTGGAATCCGGCGAAGCGGCGGCAGACCATTTCAACGAACTGGTAGACCAGGCAGCCGCGGATGCGCTGGAGCAGATGAAGGCCAAAGGGGTTACTGTGTATGAGATCAATCCTGACGATTTTGCACAGGCGACGGATAACTTTGCCCAGCTGGATGATTTCAAAAAGACTTGGTCCGCAGATAACTATGAAACCGTAAAGAAGATTCTTGGAAGATAGAGCGAGGAAATGATGAAAAAAGTTATTAATTTTATTGTTAATCTGGATCTTTATATCGCCTGCGTGACTCTGGTCGTGCTGATCCTGATAACATTTACCGGCGTAATTTCCAGATATTGTTTTAACGCCCCCTATACGTGGGGGGAAGAAATGCAGTTATTCATGATCGTATGGACAATCTGGTTTGCAGGAAGCGCTTCCTGCCGTTACGGACAGCAGATCTGCGTGGACATGGTTGTGGATCTGTTCCCGAAGACATTCCAGAAGGTGTTGGAAGTGGTGATCTATATCATTTCTGCTGCGCTCCTCTTCTACCTGTTTAAAAAGGGGATCGTCTATGTACAGCAGCTTTATAAAACAAACCGGACGACTGAAATTCTGCACATTTCCAGAGCGCTAATCTACTCCTGCGTTCCCATCTGCAGCCTTTTGATGATCGTCAACATGACTTATGCTACCTGGTGTTCCGTATTCGGAAAGAAGAAAAAGAAGGAAGGAAATGAATAATACGGTTTTAATATGCGCGATAATCCTTTTGATTTTTCTGTTTTTGAAAATGCCGGTGTATTTGTCCATTTTATCGGCCTCCGTGGTGTATTTCTTCTTAAATACCACCACATCTTCCCAAATGATCGCCCAAAGGGTGGTTTCCGGTATGGAAAGCATTCCTCTGCTGGCAATTCCATTCTTCGTATGCGCCGGCATCCTGATGAATTACGCAGGCGTTACAAAACGGATCATGGATTTCTGCAGCGTTGTGACAGGAAGGATGAACGGCGGCCTGGCACAAGTAAACGTGCTCTTATCCACTCTGATGGGCGGCTTGTCCGGGTCCAACATCGCGGATGCGGCCATGGAAGCCAAAATGCTGGTTCCTGAGATGGAGCAGAAAGGCTATTCCCGGCCATTTTCCACCGTGGTAACCGCCATGTCATCCATGATAACACCGTTAATTCCGCCGGGAATCGGTATGATCGTCTATGGATCCATTTCCGGTGTATCCATCGGCAAGCTGTTTGTGGCTGGAATCAGTACGGGCGGGCTGCTCTGCGTCGCCATGATGATTCTGGTGTCTATCATCTCCAGAAAAAGGGGATATAAAAGGCTGCGCGAAGAAAAAATTACAGCCTCCCAGCTGGGTACGGCCATTAAACCGGCCCTGCTGCCCCTGTGCCTGCCGATCATCATCATCGGGGGCATCCGGATCGGCATTTTCACCCCCACGGAAGCCGGTTCGGTGGCTTTGATTTACGCTTTGATTCTGGGACTTTGCTATAAAGAAATCGACGCCAAAGGAATCCGGGACAGCATCAAGGAAACCGCCATCACGACTGCTAATATCATGCTGATCGTGGGCGCGGCATCGGCGTTCGCCTGGATTTTGACCAAAGAACAAATTCCCCAGACTTTGACTGAATTCATGGTATCCCATATCCACAATAAATACTTATTTTTAATCATCGTCAACATTTTCCTGCTGCTGGTCGGCATGTTCATCGAAGGCAATGCCTCGCTGATCGTTCTTGTACCGCTGCTGGCGCCGATTGCCAGGGCCTATGGCATTGATGATATCCATTTTGCGATGATGTTCATTTTTAACATAACCCTGGGAGCGGTGACGCCGCCAATGGGAATTCTGATGTTTGTCACCTGTGGAATCACGGACTGTAAGATCAGGCAGTTCCTTAAGGAATCGCTGCCATTTTATCTGATGCTGTTCATATGCCTGATGATTCTGACATTTATTCCCGGCTTTTCAACCGGACTTGTGAATCTGATATATTAAAGGAGATTATTCATGACATCGAGAGAACGATTATTATGTGTGTTAAGGGGGGAGACGCCGGACAGGATTCCGGTCAGCCCCTTTGTACAGGAGGAATATCTGTCCTACTATTTTAACAAAAAAGACACCAGCCGCTTATATGATGCGGTCGAACTGGCAAAGGAGCTGAATTTTGACCTGATTACCAGACAATACGTTAACCCCACGCCCTATTTTGTACAGAGAAGCTTTGAAAACTGGGAAGTGGGCGAGACGAAAGAAAAGGTGGGGAGCAACTATGTGAGAACCACCACGATTAAAACTCCGGAAGGGGAATTGAAGCAGGTGGAGGCCGCGGAATACAATGAGAAGATTTTAAGCGGGATTCATTTCAGTACGGTGGAATATCTGATTAAGTCGGAAGAGGACTTTGCGCTGTTTAAAAAATATTGTCCGAAAAGGGAACAGCAGGATATCGACCACATCCTGAAACAGGGACGGATTTCAAAGGAAACCGTGGGGGATCTGGGGATCACCTGTCCATGGGCCATCGGCGGGGTGTACAACCTGGTGGCTACCTATATGGACGTACAGGATATGCTGTGCGACGCTCTGACAGATGAAAATTATTACAGTGATTATATGAACTTTTTTACGGACATGGTGGCTGAAGATTACAAAATCTTTGCCGAAAGCGAATTTGACGCCGTGGGAATCCAGGGAAATATCGCAAACGGGGCCATTATGGGAAATGATTATTTTGAGGAATTTGTACTGCCTTATGAGCGTAAGGCCATACAGGTTCTGATCGATGCGGGAAAACCAACCATCTATCATAACTGCGGCAATGCAACACAGTTGTATCCCTCTTATACTAAGCTGGGAATTACGGTTTGGGAGACGGTTTCGCCTAAACCCCAGGGGGATAATGTGCTGGCGGAGGCGAAAGAATATTTTGGTGATAAACTGATCCTTTCCGGGAATTTCGACCAGGTGCATTTCTTAAAGGAAGGCGGACCTGAAGAGATTGAACAGGCGGCTTATGAACAGATGATGGTTGGAAAGCAGGGGGCGCACTATATCTTTGCCTGCTCTGACTATCTGGAAATCGGCACGCCGGTAGAGAATGTGAAGGCGCTGATTAGGGGGGCGAAAAGAGGGGCGGAAATGTAGGAATTGGGATACGGGGGAATGGAATATTGGGGAATGGAAAGTCCACACTCGGGAGGAAAACCTGGGGGTGGGCTTTTTGAGTAGGGACATTAAGATGAATGCAGGTTGCCGTAACTATTTATGCGGATGGCGATGAAATCTACAGCTCTTCACCAATTGGTGCAAATGATTATCCCGAAGAGATCGATGTAAATATTTCAGGCTGTGAACAGCTGGAAATATTATTTACCGGAGCTTATAAGGCACACTACTTTTTAGGTAATATCAAGCTTTATAAATAATTAATCAAATAAATCAGCACTATGCCTCCTTAGGTCCGCTTCATACAAGCGGACTTAAGAAGGCTGTTTTTTTATCCCGGAAATTCGGAATAATATGTATTTCAGCCGTTTGACATTTCCATATACAAAGCTTAGAATGAAAATGCAATACACTGGGCCTCCGGCTTAGCCGGACAGACCTTTTGATACAGACCAAAACCGAAAGATGAGGTTATTTCAAGATGAATAAAATTGTTTTCAGTGATGTGGACGGCACCTTATTAAATCCCGAATGCAAAATAACTCCTCTGACAGAAACAGCCATAAAAAAATTACAGGAAAAAGACATTCCTTTCGTTATCATATCCGCGCGAAGCCCTTCCGGCATTTATCCGATCCTGGAGGAATATCACTTCAAGTGCCCTATTATTTCATACAGCGGCGCATTGATTTTAGATGAGAATAAAAACGTGCTCTTTCACAAAGGGATTCCAAAAGCATACGCCGGGAAAATCATAGAATTTATTGAGAACAGACATTTTGACCTGTCCTGGTGCATTTATTCCCTTGATGAATGGTTCGTAAAGGATAAAAGCGATCCCAGAATCATAAATGAAGAAGCTGAAGTGAAGGCCTTTGCCAGACAAGGTTCTGTGGACTGTATAACCGGCAGCGAAGTCAGCAAGATTCTATGTATCTGTAATCCGGAGGAGATATTGGAAATAGAGAAAAATCTTAAAGAAGCATTCCCGGGCTGTTCGATTGCCAAATCTTCCGACTATCTGTTGGAGATTATGGAAAAAGGTATTACTAAGGCTGCTGCAATCCGCACATTAAGTTCTATATGGGATTTCCAATTATCTGATGCCATAGCTTTTGGCGACAATTATAATGATGCTGAAATGTTGGAACTGGCAGGACATGGATTTTTGATGGGCAATGCCCCTGATGAATTAAAGAAAAGGATCCGGCTGCATACCTGTGATAACAGCCACGATGGAATCTATCATGCCCTTTCAGAGCTGAAAATCCTATAGGCAATTGTAATGAAAGGATAACTTTTTTACATCAAACGTGAAGGCATTTTCCAAAATGCCTTCACGCTTTACATTAAAACCCCAGGTCTTCATCGATCAGATACACCAGAAATCTCCCCTTCTCTCTCACATACCCAACCGTCAGATAATAACAGCACATCCTCCTCTCCAAATGACAGTTATAGCAGTTTCCTTTCTTATAACAAGGAAGCTCAAACTTCTTTCTTTTTCCCGCACACAAAGGCGCTGCCACTGTCTTAAGCCTCTGTACAGCCGCCTCCATATCGGGCACAATCTTTTTAACAGAAGCGATCACTATCACTTTTTCCGGCCCATATGCAAATGCTGCCACCCGGTTTCCCGTCCCGTCAACCAGAAACAGCTCCCCCTGTTCCGTCACCGCTGCAACACTGCTGAGGTAAATATCGGACTGAAAGCTGCTTATAATATTCCGCCTCCGGTCATCCGCCTTATCTGAACAATCCAGATAATAAAAGTTCTCCTCGTGCAGCCAAGAACGGATTCCCAGCTGATCCAGTGTTTCAGAGCTGCCTGCCGCCACCCATGATTTTTCAGGAATTTCATGGGTGAGGGCGGTTATCAGTTCTTCGCGGTTTTTAACATATTCACATCGGATTCCATTTTTGCCCAATGCGTTTACCGTTCTTTTTATTCTCTCTATTTTTTCTATTATTGATCAGCTCCAATCACAGGTAAGCCGCCGTCACAGCCGCATCTGCAATCGCTTCAATGGCCGTATCCGCTTTTCTGGCGTCTCCAATCACATGAAGTTCAATTTCCGGGTATTTGCTGCGCACTAATTCTGCCAAACCTGAGCATTCCTTCCGTCCGGCTGCGATAACCATGGAATCAAAACCTGAGACAGTCTCAATGGTTCCGTCCTCATGTTCAATCTGAATGTCGGGAAGGGCAATCTCCTTTACTTTAACCTTCATATGTTTTTCCACGCCGCTTTCCTGCAGGCGTTTTAATAAAAACCACCGTCTGGCTTTGTTGAAGTCAGGGGCAATGTCTTCGATCATATCAAAAATTTCTACTGATTTTCCATTAGCAGCCAGGTATTCTGCTGTTTCAGCGCCTACAAGTCCGGCTCCTAAAACAGCTGTTCTGGTTCCGCTTACCTCTTTACCGTTTAAAACATCATCGGCAATATAGACACCAGGGCCGTCGATGCCTGGAATCGGAGGAATTGCAGGGGTGCTGCCTGTTGCGGTGATTACGATGTCCGGCTTCAGGTCTTCCAGATACGCTTCGTCCACATTTACGCCCAGCCGGATCTCAATCCCGGCCTGTTCCAAAAATGCCATTCTGTATTCTGTCACCCTGTTCATATTGGCTTTACACGGAGGAACAGAAGATATCCCCATCAAACCGCCCGGGCGGTCTGCTTTATCCACAATAATTGGTTTTAATCCCCTGCGTGCCAGCACACAAGCAGCTTCCAGGCCAGCGGGGCCGGCGCCAATGATCAGTATTTTCTTCTCTTTCAGGGAATCAGGCGCTTCTTCATATTTAAGCGTTGCCTCCCGGCCCATGAGCGGGTTCTGCAGACAGCGGATAGCTTTATACCGTTTGTCGTCGCGGCAGCCCTGGTCGCAGCCTAAGCAGAGGCAGTATGGTTCTTTGTTAATTCCTGCATATTTATTCACCAGTTCCGGATCTGCAAGCAGCGGCCTTGCCATTGCCACCAGATCCGCTTTGCCGCTTTGCAGGACTTCTTCTGCTTCTTCCAGGGTTACGATACGGTCTACTGCAACTACAGGAACATCCACCATCTGTTTTACCCGGTAAGCATTATCCACATTAAAGCAATCTTCCACATCCATAGGGGCACAGCTGTACTGGTCGGAAACAGGCATACCGCAGGAGACATGGATTACATCCGCTCCTGCCTTAACGAGTTCCTGGCAAATGAGGGCGGTTTCATCTATATCACGGCCTCCTTCTGCCATTTCAGAACCGCTGATACAGAAGATAAGAGGATAATCCGCACCGCATTTTTCCTTGATGGCTTTTACGATTTCAACGGAAAATCTCACACGGCCTTTCCAGTCACCCCCGTATTGATCGGTTCTTTTGTTGTAATAAGGGGACATGAACTGTGCGACTTCATGGGCATGGCCTCCGTGAATCTCCACACCGTCAACACCCCAATCCATACACCGTTTGGCGCCTTCTGCATAACTTTGTACCAGCTGGTCGATCAGTTCCTGGTCATATGTATCCACGGATTTTACGTCTATGCCTCTTCCTGCCTGGATCTTGGCCGGATGAAGCTGACAGAACAATTTTGCGCCGTAGCTGTGCACCATCTCAGCCGTTTCAGCCCAGCGGGGCATGAACTTATCGTCGGAAATAGCCGGACGGCCGCATCCCGGTTCCCCGTGAGGGCTGCCTCCAATCGTAAGAATACCTGCCCCGCCTTTGGCTCTCGCTTTAATAAATTCAAACATCTGCTCATCGATGCTTCCGTCTTCGCCTGCAAAAAAGGTGCAGACAGAAGGGAAGATAATTCTGTTTTTTAACTCTAGTTTTCCTATTTTAAAAGGTGTTAATACTAAAGGATTTCCCATTGTTTTCCTCCATCTCTCAACTTAATTAATTTGTAACTGTTCAGAACGGCTCATCGTCCTGAACTGTTACATCATTTTTATACTTTTTTCCTCTTTACCCTTGCTAAAACAAGGGGCATTACTACGGAAGCAATACTTCCCAATGTAAGCACGATAACGATCGGGCTTTTAAAAATCTCTCCAAAACTGTCAAACAACTGATGGATTCTCAGCATTTCCACGTCTGCAGTCCCCCCCAAAAGCAGGCCCAGAATCAACGGCATGGCCGGAAAATCGTTTCTCTTCATAAACCATCCGATAAAGCTGAACATAATTAACAAGCCACAGTCAAACAACAGGTACCGGTTGGAAAATGCTCCTGTAACAGCAAATACAAGAATTACAGGCATCAGATATTTCACCGGAAGCTTAATGATTTTAGCGCCTAATAAACAGAGCCCCATACCCATTAACAGCATTACAAACTGCTGGACAAACAGGGATGAAAATGCAGTATAGATAATATCGCTGTGATCGGTAAACATCTTCGGCCCCACAGCCCAGCCCTGTAACGTCAATGCCCCAAGCATCATGGCCGTTGCGGTACTTCCCGGAATACCGAGAACAAACATGGTTGCCAATGCGCCTCCTTCTGACGCATTATTTGCGGATTCACAGGATACGATTCCCTCCGGTACTCCTGTGCCGAATTCATCACCATTTTTACAGATCTGTTTGCTGAAATTATAGGCCAGGATTCCGGCTATGGAACTTCCTGCCGCCGGAATAATGCCCACAACCGTACCAAGAACCGAACACAGCAGAGCCTGTACCCCACGTTTGATGGTGTCGCCAAATCCTCTCAGCAATCCCCTGATATTGGAGGAAAGGCTCTGTTTTCCCTGCACCTGCAATACTGCGCTGGTCCTGCCGGCCAGCTCGTAGATAGCCGGGAGCGCCAAAAGCCCAAGCAGCGCCGGAACGGTCGGAATTCCATCCATCAGATAGGTGACGCCGAATGTCCCTCTCAGCACGCCGTTGGAACTCAGCCCTACGGTTCCCAGCAGGATGCCGAACATTCCTGAAAATACGCCTTTCACCACGTCTTTTGCCAGACTTCCCACCACGGTAAGGCCAAAAATGGCTACCATGAACATTTCACCTGGTCCGAATTTCAACGCATAATTTGCCAGCGGTTCAGCCAGAAGCAGTAAGCAGGTACACCCTACAATACCGCCAATAAATGAGCTCATCAGCGACAGCCCCATGGCCCGTTCTGTCTCTCCCCTGTAGGCCATTGGAAATCCGTCCATAACGGTTGCCACATTTGCCGGAGCGCCCGGGGTATTAAGCAGTATCGCGGTTACCGCGCCGCCAAAAATACCGCCTGTATAGATCGAACACAGGAATACCAGCGCTGTCAGCGGTTCCATGTGGAATGTAAACGGCAGCATAAGGCCGATTCCAATTCCCCCGCTTAAACCGGGCAGAAAGCCGATTACCAGCCCGAGTGCAACTCCCAGCAGCATGTACCCGATATAAAGCGGCTGGAGAACAACTGCAAACCCTGAAAAAAATGTTGCCATAAACAGCCCTCCTTAAAATCCAAGGATACCTGCATAAAGAGGCACCTTTAATCCAAATTTAAACAACATGTACATACCAGCCGTCACCAGCACCGCCAGCACCAGCGCGCCAACACGGTTAGGCGCCTTCAGCCAGCAAAACAGTCCGAACAAAAGAATTATTGTTGCAACGATGAATCCCAAATACGGCATTACCGCTAAGTATACGGCCGCACTTCCCACGCAGACCATCATCCGGGCCATTTCCGCATCTTTCATTTTTGCCGCTTTCCCGTTATCTGCATCCTGTTCCGGCTTTTCCGAATGATCCGTTATTTCTTTTTCCTCTTTCCACCATACTCTTGTATCTTTAGCCGCTATTACAATATAGAGAACCGCCATAATCCAAAAGACCGGCTTAATAAAATATCCCGCTGAAGCCTTTTTTCCTAAAACTTCTATGTAATAACAGACTGCCCATGCAAAAATGATGGTGGGAATAAGCAGTTTTTTAACTAACCGCACCATATGCCTTCCCCCTGCTCTTCGCAAAAAAATCTTTTATAATCGGTGACAAAACTTATTATTCTTCAACGGTTAAATACTGCTGGTATTCCTGGCATGATTCAAAGAAACCTTTCTGCAGTTCCTGGCTTGTTTCCACGCCTCTCCAGGCAGTAACATTGTCACGTCCTGCTGCCGCTACCGCGTTCATATAATCGCTTCCCGGCTGCATAATTTTTTCCAGGGAATCCAGAAGAATCTGATAGCGTTCCGGGTACTCTTCCAAAACGCTGGAATGTACGCCGATGAAACGGGAAGATCCCATGAAAGTCAGAGAATCATCCCCAATTACTTCTCTAAGAGTTGGGCAGTCCGGAACCTGTTCGCTGCGCTCATCTGAGCTGACTACGATCTGAGTAACCCCTTGTCCTACACTTCCGGTAATTGTAGTTGCACACATGTCCACATGGCCTCCTAAAAGAGCGCTCATTCGTTCTGTCGCACCATCATAGTTAATAATTTTAACGTCCCAGCCCAGTGAATCGGCTAATGTTCCCAGCATGAGCATCTGATCTCCGCCGGCTGTTGCCGCAATGCTGAATTTGCCTGGATTCGCCAAAACCGCTTCATTTAATTCATCCCATGTCTGATACGGGGAATCCTCCGTCACACAGATACAGCATGGATCCAGTTCAATGAAGTTCATAACGGATACATCGTCAAACTGATATGCCGCGTCCTGAAGCAGAATACAGGTGGAGTAATAGATCTGAACGCCCATATACAAATTAGTGGCATCCGGTTTACACTCTTTCACGTAATAGGTGGTTCCGATTTCCGTATTAGCTCCGTCACGGTTATCAATGATAAAGGTACAGCCCAGTTCTTTTCCCCAATGTTCCCCGAGCAGACGGGCTACCGTATCGGCGCCGCCGCCGGCCTTAAACGGAACTACCAGAGTGATATCGCCCCACTCCCATTTTTTACCGTCCGTTTCTGAACCGGCCGCCTCTGAACCGGCTGCTTCCGGTTTGTCCTGACCGCTTGTTTCCTGAGCCTGAGTACTTTCCGCTTTTACTGCCGGAGCCGCTGCCTCAGTCTGTGCCGGTTTACTTCCTGCGCAGGCTGATAACCCCATCATCATTGCCACTGTCCCAATAAGTAAAAATGCTTTTTTCATGTTCCCTCTCCTTTTCATTAAAATTTGTTAACATGTGTACGACTCTTACAATCTCATATTATCCCAGAACAAAAACCAAGTCTAATATATAAAAATAAAATACGCATAACCAAAAGTTATGCGTACATTTTATCGATGTCTCTGTTATTCTGTTGTTTCAAGGGATTTATTGGAATAGAATTCTAAAAGAATGTTGATAAATTCCGCCATATACCGCGTATTATGCAGATTATTGCGGTAGGCCACAAAGTATTGGTACCGGCTCACCGGTTTGCCGACAGAAAACAACCGGATGGATTTCACATCGCCTTCCAGCCTGAGCACATTCTGGGCATAGAGTTCCGGCGCAAAGCAGACGCCAAACCCTTTTTGAACCAAATGCAGGGCCCCTTCAATATTGTTGGTGTCCATAAATGTGTTCGGCATTATATTATTATCCGCAAACAATTTATTAATCAAAAAGCGGTTGCGGTGTCCCGGCTTATAGAGGATGAACCGCTCATCTTCAAATAATCTGATATCAATCCACGGATAGGTGCAGTCTTTTTCTATCACCGCCTTTGAACACAGCGGATGGTTTACATTGGTGACGAGCACTAATTCTTCGCTGAATAAGGGTAAATAGGTGATATTCGGATTCAGGTCCTGGGGCTGTTTCAGCATACCGATGTCAATTTCACCCTGAAGCAGCATGCTGTCCAGTTCATCATAGGACTGTTCAAACAGCGTGACTTTGACTGAAGGGAATTTTGCGGAAAATGCAGGCAGCACATTGGGAAGCACATAGGATCCCCTTCGTCCGGTCCCTATTCTCAGGGTTCCCCGAAGCATCTCGTCCATAGAATAAACATTCTGCTCCAATTCCCGGTAAATCTCCTGGATCTTCTTTGCCGCTTCGATATAGGTCTTTCCATATTCCGTCGGCTTCAGTGTTTTTCCCACTTTTTCAAATAGTTTTATGTTAAGGGAATCCTCCAGATTATGAATATACTTGGTCAGCGCCGGCTGGGAAAGATATAGGCTGTCGGCCGCTTTTGCCACCGTATCATGTTCCGCCACAGCCAGAACATAACGGATTTCTTTTAACAGCATAATCAAAAGCCCTCCCCTCATTCATAACTTAAAGTTAATTATATAATAGGTTTTAGGTATTTGCAATATCGGTCCCAAATCATTATCCTAAAACTATCAAGTCGTTCGATATTAAATATTTCACGAAAAACAGGAGGAAACAGTATGGCTAAAATTATCGCAGAGAATTGCGTCGGATGCAAAACATGTCAGAAATACTGCTCAGTAGATGCAATCAAATACGAAAACGGAAAATGCTTTATCGCATCAGATGAGTGTGTGGATTGTTATGTCTGCCTGCGTCAGCATGTATGTCCTAAGGACGCAATCGTTCCAACAGAATTGGATACATTTTATAAACAATTTATGCATGTAATGAGTGATCCCGTAGAAAATCACGGCGTGACAGGGGTTACAGGAAGAGGAACGGAAGAGGTTAAGACCAATGACGTCTCCGGCCGTGTCCGCAAAGGGCGCGTAGGTCTTTGTATCGACGTAGGACGTCCCGGCGCAGGCGCCCGGATGTACGATGTGGAAAAGATCGCTATGGCCTGTGCCGCTTCAGGAGTTGTCTTAGAAGGAAAAGAAACAACCCCGTTGGCCGCATTAATGACCGATATCAAAACCGGGAAACTGGAAGAAGGAGTTTTAAACAGCCGGCTTTTATCCGTTATTGTAGAAGGAAACTGCGCTGAGGAAGATCTTCCTAACGTGCTTACGGCACTGAAAAAAGTGGCCGGAGAGATTGAAACCGTATTCTCACTGGGCCTCATCATGCGGATCGATGAAAATGGCTATAACCCGGCTTTAAAATGCCTGGATGATCTGGATATCCCTCAGCCTCACAGAGCAAAAATCAACGTGGGCCTTGGCCGTCCTCTCATCGACTAACCAGCCGGACCGAAAAACCTATCAAATAACGATCAAGTAAAGGAGATTAAATTATGTCACATTCCCTGCACCGCAGCGGTTCCATCGAATCGCAGAAAAATGATTTCGTCTGGTTCATGTATCAGACAAAAGGCATTAATGATAAAGATATTAAACCTAAGGCAATGATCTACATAGAAGCGGCTGAACGCCAGGGCTCTGAAAACTGGGGCGATGTAAAGACCGGTCCTATCACACGCTTTGATTCTGCCGAAATCAAAGATAAAATCACCGATAAATCCAGAATCCGCGGCGTTTTCACAAAACGCGAACAGGTAATCGGTTTTCTAAAAGAAGTAAAAGCCGCTGATGTGGGACAATCCTGTGTCATTACCGGATTGATTGACGAAGTGATTCCCTGCTGCCGGGAGGCCGGCGTAACCCCTCATTCCGCCAACTTCTCTCTGGGCGTTTGGGGAAACAAAGGAATTCTTCCTGATGACGATACTTTATCCATCACAACCATGTGCGGACACCATATGATTCCGCCCAAATTCGTACAATATGTGGTGGATCAAGTGGATAAGGGAAGATTTACCCCAGAGGAAGGCGCCATCAAATTATCCGATTTCTGCTACTGCGGTATATTTAACCAGGTACGCTGTGCGGATATCATTCAGGATATCTGTGAAAAGAAGCATAAAAACGCTTAGGAACGGAGGAAAACATGGCAAATTATAAAATCGGTATTCTAAACGGAGATGATATCGGACCTGAGATCGTTCCTGAGACTGTAAATGTATTGAAAACCGCAGTCAGCGCCTATCCTGATATCAAAATTGACTGGGTGCCCCTTCCGATTGGATACTCTTCTTATCTGGAACACGGCAATTCCCTTCTGCCGTCTGTTAAGGAGACTTTGTATCAGCTGGACGGATGGATTCTGGGGCCCATCGGCCATATGGCCTATCCAAAAGTGCCGGAATGCATCAACCCTCATCCCATTTTGAGAAGGGATTATGACTTAGTGAGCAACATCCGGCCAGCCAAAGGGTATGAGTGTATTCCCTGCATCAATCCCAAGACAGATTTAATCATTGTCCGGGAAAATAACGAGGGATTCCAGCCTGACCGAAACATGTTTAAGGGAACCAGCGACTGCATGCCCACTCCTGATATGGCGCTTTCCCTGAGAGTTATCACCAGGCGTAATTCCGCCATGGCGGCAAGGACGGCATTTGAACTGGCCCGTCAGAGAAACAAGCTGAAAAAAGTGACGGCAATACATAAAAATACCGTATTTAAGCTGGGCTGTTCCCTGTTCTTGGACGCCTGCCGGGAAGTTGCCGCAGAATATCCTGATATCACGTTTGAAACCTGCGTTGTGGATACATTTGCCATGAAAATGCTGATGAATCCTCTCGCGTTTGACGTGGCGGTCACGACCAATATGTTCGGTGATATCCTTTCCGATGAAGCGGCCGGACTTATCGGCGGTTTAGGCATGGCTCCGGGCCTTTCTGCAGGACCCAAGTACTGCATGGCCCAGGCCACCCACGGTTCCGCCCCCGATATAGCGGGACAAAATATCGCAAATCCTTATGCAATGATCATGTCCGGACAGATGATGCTGTCCTGGCTTGGAAACCTGAAAAACGATGATTCCGCCATCCGCGCTGCCGGGGATATAGAAAAAGCAGTGGAGCTTGTGCTCACTGAAAAGAAGAATCTGACGCCGGATCTGGGCGGCTGCTCTTCCACACAGGAGATGGGCGCGGCGATCTGCCGGGCGGTGGCAGATTTGAAGGCTTAAAAATGACCTGAAAGGGTAAAACAGCAGATGTTAGTGTGAAAAATAGAGCTGGATATGCATTATTCAGTTCTATTTTTTTGTATTTCATTATGTTATAATGCTTTCATGAATTGCAGAATCCAACGGAAAAAAGGAGAATAAATCATGCCCGTATTTGATTTCACCAGCGCACCGGAAAATCCCCCTCACTCCGAATGCACCTATACCATATTTAAGTCCAATGATGCCACAGTTTCTCCCGCGCAGCCCATTCTTCTGCTGTCCAACCGGGAACGGAGATGGAACCATCACTCCTGCGGCGTTTTTACCAATCCATCAAAACGGACAGCTTTCGAATTCAAGGAAGAGGACGGAACGGTGAGCGCCGATATCCTTAAAATTGACGCCCGTTTTGTAAATCTGCTTCAATGGCTGGGCGAAAACCACATAAATGTGCGCCTGTCCGGTGAAAACCGGGAAGAAGGCTATGCTGTTTACAAAATCCGGGAAACCGCCTTTGGCGGCGGAACAAAGCTTTCTGCTGAGGACGGCTTTCTCCAGTTCATGATTGAAAGGCTTCTTGCAAGCAGCGCCCCTGCTGAGGAACAGGAAGACGAAGACCGTGAGGAAGCCGGGGATAACATGAAACTCACCAGCCTGCAGAGCATCACCGATTTTATGACATGTGCAGGCCGGACTTTGCCTGACAACATCCGCCTTTGGGCCAGAAGAAACCTGGCGGTCGCCCGTTCTCACGAAGTCTCGCCGGAAGAGAAACGCCACGCACAGCGCGCCCTTTCCGTCATGATGAACATCCAGTGGAAAAATAATTATTTTGAATCCATTGACCCCCAGAAAGCTCGTCAGATTCTGGATGAAGAGCTTTACGGCATGGAACACGTTAAGCAGAGAATTATTGAAACGATCATACAGATCAACCGCACCCACACGCTTCCTGCTTATGGCCTTCTGCTGGCCGGCCCTGCGGGAACCGGAAAATCCCAGATCGCCTACGCGGTCGCCCGCATCCTGAAACTTCCGTGGACCACATTGGACATGAGCTCCATCAACGACCCTGAGCAGTTAACCGGCAGTTCGCGCATCTATGCCAATGCAAAACCGGGAATCATAATGGAAGCGTTCTCCATGGCGGGAGAATCCAATCTGGTATTTATTATCAATGAGCTGGACAAAGCCGCCGCCGGTAAAGGGAACGGCAATCCTGCCGATGTCCTCTTGACGCTCCTGGACAATCTCGGGTTCACGGACAATTATATTGAATGCATGATCCCTACCGTAGGGGTTTATCCCATAGCCACAGCCAACGACAAAAACCAGATCAGCGCGCCTTTGATGTCCCGTTTTGCAGTCATCGATATTCCTGACTACACTCCGGAAGAAAAGAAAATCATCTTTTCCAAGTATGCCCTGCCAAAAGTTCTGAAGCGGATGAGCATGAAGGAAAACGAATGCAGAATCACTGCCGGCGGCCTGGACGCCATTATCGAACAATACAGAGATACAACCGGAATCCGGGATCTGGAACAGGCCGCAGAACATATCGCCGCCAATGCCCTTTATCAAATAGAAGTAAATCACGTGGATGAGGTGACGTTTGATGATGAGATGGTGAGGGAATTACTTGGGGAAACGTGAAAAATCGGGAGTTTCTGAAGTGCTGGCTTTAAGGTCAGCACTTCCCTCCCAAATTTATTCAATGTACACCCTCAGCCGTTTAGACCCCCTGTTATTTCTCAAATGCCTCAAAGCTCTGGCTTCTATCTGCCGGATGCGCTCCCTGGTAACATGGTATACCTTTCCAATCTCTTCCAACGTCCAGATGCGCCCGTCAACAAAGCCGAATCTCAGCCGCAGAATATGCTGTTCCCGTTCGGTCAGCCCCGATAAAATCTGGTTAACTTCTTCTTTCATCATGTTCTGTTCCGCATTATGGAACTGTTCCGGCATGCTCTCATCTGAGATAAATTCACCCAGAGAGGTGTCCGCCTCATCCCCAACGGGTGTTTCAAGAGAAATGGTGTCTCCAAAGAATTTGATAATCTCCTCTATCTTTTCCAGTTCAATCCCCATACGGCCGGCCAACTCCACTGCTGTCGGCTCCCTTCCTGTTTCAGCTAAAAATTCACGTGATGATTTTCTTACTTTATTCATATGTTCTCTCATATGAACCGGAATCCGTATCATCTTCGACTTATCAGCAATGGATCTGGTTATGGTCTGCCGGATCCACCACATGGCATATGTGCTGAATTTATACCCTTTATGATAATCGAATTTTTCAACAGCCTTTATAAGACCGATATTTCCTTCTTGTACCAGGTCTAAAAGTGCCATTTTGCTTCCGCCGGCATACCGTTTGGCCACACTGACAACCAGCCTTAGGTTAGAATTGATCAGTTCCTGCCTTGCTTGTTCATCTCCCTGCTCAATCCGCTCTGCCAACTGTTTTTCCCGTTCTGCGCTAAGCAGTGGAATCCGGCTGATTTCCCTTAAATACAAGCGAACGGAATCTTCCTGCATATAAGCATTCTTAGATTGTTCATAGATGAGTTCTTCCATACTATTTTCATCATTATCATAATCGGACGTATCAACAATTTCATAATCATTCTCATATACAGTCTCAGTTTCCTGTTCCATAAAACTTAAAATCTGCTTTATTTCATCATCTGTGAGCGAGGGAAGACCCAGACATTGTTTCATATCATCAGGTGTCAAATCTCCGCCTTTATCATTTATGTATTCCTCCAGTCTCTTCATCTGTTGGATCGTAAGCATTTACTCCTCTCCTCCTGCCGCCCGGCACAGCTAAATAACAACTGTCTTGTTTTTCAGTCAACAAAAAGAACCGGAAGATTAGGCTCCTCCGGTTTTATGTATGGTACATTTAATCTAAATAACCATCTGTCTTATAAGAATTATACTGCTTTTTAATTTTTACTATTAAGGAACCATCCGCTTCTGTTTTCTTTTCCTCAATGGAGTATTTAGTATTGTTTCTCTTCAATTTTTCGCAGTATATGGAATATTCCTGCTCCGGATTCGCATCATTGGCAGCGTCAAATTTCATAGTCTGCAGTAAACAGGCATTTAAAATTCTTCTCATAATATGAAATTCCTCCTTATCTCATCTATTTCTATTTTAACATTTCAAAAATTTTAATGTCAGTGTTTTTTTGCTCCAAAAATTAATTTTGTGAGTTTTTATAAATGGAATAAGGCGCTGTTTTATGCATTTTTACCCTTAATCCCCGCCTCCAAAATAGACATCTATTGTAATAGAATCCATTCTGTCGTATACTAAACATACTTAAAAAAGCATGATAAAAGCACTTAATATATCAGAAAAAAGAAGGTGGAATCATTTATGGTAAAAGAGATTCTGAAACTGGGCAATCCCAGGTTATATGAGAGAAGTGAAGAGATCCTTCCATCGGATCAGGAAAATATTAAAATCTGGGTAAATGATCTGCACGACACTTTGATGGATTTCAGGAATACATACGGTGCCGGAAGGGCGGTTGCCGCGCCTCAGATCGGGATTAAAAAACGGCTGCTCTACATGTATTTGGACAAACCTTTTATTTTCATCAATCCAAGTCTCACCTTTCCCGATGATGAGACATATGTTCTCTGGGATGACTGTATGTCATTTCCCGGACTGATTGTAAAAGTAAAACGTTATAAACGGGCCGTGATTCACTATCTGGATGAAAATTTCAAATCCTGTGAAATGTCCCTGGAAGGGGACCTTTCAGAACTGCTGCAGCATGAGTATGACCATTTGGACGGAATTCTGGCCACCATGAGGGCTGTTGATGACAAGGCGTTTTGCATGGAACAGCTCAAACGTGATTTTTAATCGCGTTTTTTCACCAGTTCCCCAATAGACAGGCACTAAATCATAAAAATATCGTCCGGTATGCCGCCTTTTTGATATAAAAGCCCGGTTCTGGTAGTAAAGCATGCAGAAGGGGAGCTTGAGATTGCTGAGTGTCTTCTGTGATATAAACAGCCTGGCCGATTCATGATATCGATTATCTTACTGCACCGGTCTATACGGATACCAAAAAAGGGAGGGAACAAAAGGAATGCTTGATTTATTAATATTAAACGGACATGTGATTGATCCTGCGAATAAGACCGACAGCGTCAAACCAGTTGCCGTCTATAACGGAAAAATAACAGCATATGAAGATGGGGAGCCTGCCGCCCATGTAATCGATGCCGCCGGTAAATATGTATTTCCAGGATTAATTGATGCACATGCCCATATGTTTCAGGACGGAACTGAAGTAGGCATTTACCCGGACACCGCCTATCTTCCAACCGGAGTAACAGCCGCCGTCGACTGTTCGGCGGGCGTGGCCAATTACCCGATATTCCGTTCGGCGGTCATTGCCAGAAGCAAAGTGACGATCAAGAGCTTTCTTCAGGTGTGCTCCGCAGGGCTTGCTACAACCAGCTATCACGAATGCATTAACCCCAAATACTTTAATCCTGAAAAAATTGACCGGATTTATCATGAAAATGAGGATAATATTCTGGGTTTAAAAATACGTCAAAGTAAAGAACTGGCTGAAGGCCTCGGCATTGAACCTTTAAAAGCAACGATCCGCATCGCCCAAAAAACAGGCTGTCCGGTAGAAGTCCACTGTACCAATCTTCCAGTGCCAACCAAAGAAGTTCTGGATGTTCTGCGGCCCGGCGACATATTTGAACACGTATACCAGGGAGTAAAAAATACCATACTGGATGAAAACGGCAAACTCTGCGGCTGCGTCCTGGAAGCCAGAAAACGAGGCATCATTTTCGACACCGCAGAAGGAAGAAAACACGGAGATTTTGATGTGATGATGGCTGCGAGAAAACAGGGCTTCACCGCAGACATATGCAGCACAGACCTGGTGCTGGGAAGCATGTACCGAAGACCGGTTTTCTCACTCCCCAACATGATGTCCCGCTATATCTGTATGGGCATTCCTATGGCCGAAGTGGTCGGCATGGCCACAGAACGCCCCGCCAGGCTCATGAAAATGGAAGGAATGATTGGGTGCCTGTCAATTAACGCCCATGCTGACATCGCAATCTTTGACTGGAGGAATGTCCGCCAGGTTTACAGAGACTGGAAGGGCGCAGCCTTTACCGCAGACAAACTTTTAATACCCGAGATGACCATTAAAGGGGGACAAATCGTATACTGCGCCCCGGATTATATCTACGGGCAGTAACCTGCAATTTTAAGCTCAGGCAGACGGAACACGGCTTATTTTTCCGTAAGCAGTTTCCGGGTCCGCCATTTCCCGCTTACAAAATACGCCACGCACAGCAGTCCCGGCAGCGTTCTGGAGAATGCGGTTCCCCACCAATAACTGTACGCGCCCAAATTGAATACATATACGAACAGCAGGCTGAATCCTATTCTGCATACCACGCCGTCCAGAATGCCGATGAAAAATCCCATCGACACAAAGCCGGAGCCGGTAACCATAGCCTGAAAAGCTCCGGTGACTGCGGACATATAAAATGCCATAACCATAATCCGCATATAATCGGCAGCATATCCGATTACCTGTGCATCCGAAGTGAAGAAACCAAACATCTTGTCAGGAATAAACAACGCCAGACAAGATGCCGCTGTTGCAATAACCAGAGTACAGCCAAATGTATTCAAAGTGATTTTCTTCGCCCGCTCCGGTTTCCGTGCGCCCAAATTCTGGCCTATCATCGCTCCGGATGCCGTATCCACACCATTCATAAATGCATTGTTAAACTTCTGAATCTTATCACCCACACTGTTGGTTGCTGAAATCACAAGTCCATATGAATTTACACAGGATTTAACCCAAAGCATTGAGAACTGGACAAATACAACCCGCACAAGCTGAGGGATTCCCAGTTTTAGAATAATCAGCGCCGTTTTCTTATCTATTTTGAAAAAACTTCTCTGCAGGCTGAAGTCAAATGTTTCTCTGTGCCTGTACATAAAAAAGAATGCAGCGAAAAATGATCCTATCTGAGATAAAACCGTAGCAATAGCCGTTCCGGCGGCTCCCATTTTAAACACAATCACAAAGATTAAATCTGCCACAATGTTGACCACAGCCGCTACACATACAAAAATCAGCGGCCGTTTTGATTCCCCCATCCCCCGCAGAATCCCGCATACTGCATTATATCCGAAGATAAACGGCATTCCCAGGGTGGTGATAATCATGTAGTACGCAGCCTGGACTACCGCCTCCTGGGGGCAGTTTAATAAGTCCAGTATATTTTTATGAAATAATACGGTCAGAATGATGCAGGCGGCAGAAATCGTAAACATCATTGTCAGCAGTGTTCCAACTGCCTTTTTAATGCCTTCTGTCATTTTAGCGCCTGCCAGCTGTGCGATATAAATCTGTCCCGCGGTAGAAAATGCGGTGGCTACCGGCGTCATTAAATCCGACACCTCGCCTCCTGTGGCCACGCCTACCGTTCCCACGCTGCCCACAAACCGCCCCACTACCATTAAATCCACCATGGAATACAATTGCTGTATTAAATTAGTGGCGATGATCGGCAGGGAAAACATCAAAAGCGTGCTTAAAATGTTTCCCTCCGTCAAATCACGGCCAACCTGTTTTTTTCCTACTGCTGCTGTCACATCATACTCCTCTTTTCTAGTATAATTCTATGGTTTTTCCGGTTTCCAAGTCTCTTGCAAAACGCCGCATAAATGACCATGACAGTTTCTGCTGCACCGGTGTTGTATTGTGGGGCATATTCTCCTCACCAACAACACGCAGGTGGTACCTGCCCTCTTTGTTCAATATATCCGCTATATAGACTTCACTTCCATCCAGCCACATCGTCTCGCTTTTATCCGCCGGAATGCCCAGATTGCGGATTGCCCCATCCTGGCTGGCCGCGGTTTCATAGATCTGCTCCAACGTCTTCTCAGGGCAGTTATGGGCTTTTAGGCGGAGCTGCCACGTCTTTGCCCTGGCTTCAGCCGTCAGCGGAAAATCAGGCGCTTTTCCCTGCCAGGGGCGCAGCCCTTTGGCATCTTTATTAAGGGGATAGATCAGATTGTGTTCCGTACACCCTGCCAGGCAGATTGTGGGCATATCATACGCTCTGATATGGCGTATTTTTTCGTCTGTCAGAGGTATCATAGCATTGGGCTGAAGTCCGGCGCTGATTCCATAGGTGGAAATGGCCGCGATCATTTCCGGGTGTCGGAAGGCAAATTCATATGTATATCTGCCGTTATGGGAATGGCCCGCCGCATAAACCCTGGTCCGGTCAATCATCGGATACCGCTCAAATGCTTCCTTTAGTATTTTCACCAGCAGATCATTATCGTCCGCATCTTCCAGCACAAAATTGATCAGAATGCATTCTCCCTGGGCTGCAATCCGGTAATACTCATAAAAATAAGCCGATTCTGTCACAGCCAGGTGCTCATTGGACCGGTTCACCTCCTGAAGCACACAGATAACAGGCAGTTTCACACCTGGATCTTCATATGCGCCTTCCGGCACCGCTGCAGTCCATCTGCGAAAATCCGTATCATGGCTTTCATATCTCAGCCCCCGTTTTCTCCAATATTGAAGAAATCCTTCATCTTCTATGGTGTCAAATTCATATTCCGGCACCATGCTTTCCGCTACATTCCTTCCACTCTCGCTATGGATCAGTTTATGCAGGCTGAACGCCTGGCTGCTCCAGTTTTCCTTAGACATCTGATCCCTGGAAAGACTTACCCGGTTTTCCCAGCGCCGGGTGATGTTAAGCACAGGAATCCGAAAGCCGCGGAACATAACAGACGCTTCGTCAGGATCTACTGCCCTGCCACTTTCATCTTTATAAATAAATCCGGGAACATCCTTTAACTTTAAGCCGCTGTCATATACCGGACTGACGTCCAGCCATACCCGGCCCGTATCGCCAGGCACAGCCACAAATGCTTCCTGAAGGATGTTTACGTAAATCCGGTCGTAATCAGGCCTTTCATTGGCTATGTATATGATAATCAGGTCTTTCTCCCTGGCAGCTATCTGATTGTAAGCTTCATAACGGTCCAGCATTTTCATTGCCCAGTAAGGATCGTCAATATCTTCATTGTGGATCACCACTAATGTTTCCAGCTTTCTGCCATAATTACCGTAACATTCTCTGGGCGCTATAATGAACCAGCTGACGCCGCCCTGGGACCGGCAGTCAAAATACAGTCCCATTTCTTCCAATTTCTTTACCGCTTCAGGCACAGCCACACAATTGGTCTTGTGGGTATAACAGGGAAGCTGACGGCAGTCTTTTCCAAACCGCCCGTCAACAGGGTTGTGATAGACGGTTTGTTCCCGTTTTTCCTGTTCGCCCATAAAAACGGCCAATTCATAGATGGAACTGATCTTGTCTTTCCAGACCTCTTCATTCCATAAGTTTATCTGGTCATAACTGTAATAACTTTTCAACTCCTTCACCCTCCTCATTCGCTGACAAACATACTCATATTGCCCGGGCGGGACACCTCTGTAAAGATTCCTGACGGTTTCAGCCGGCCGTCAGGTTCCACGGTGAAAGACACCGCCTGATCTGAGTTTACATTGCACACATACAGGTATTTTCCATCCGGGGACAGGCATAATCCTCTGGGATTATCACCTCCGCAGGAAATATTCTGGATCAGTTTCATTTGACCGCGTTCTCCCGTGGAGATCACGCTGATCATGTTAATTCCTCTGATGCTCACATACAGAAACGCTCCATCCCGGCTGATTACAATATCGCTGGGAGCCGGTTTTATATCCCCGTTTTCCTCATTTTCTAAAATTCTGCATACCGAAACACAGGTGATCTCTGCAGTCTCCCGGTTCACCTGGTACTGGCTGATATAAGCTGCCTCTTCATGATTCCCATAAAAGAACGGCAGTTTAGGATGAAATACCCCGTATCTGGGATGGCTTTCATCTTCTGCTTTAAATTTGTCACACAGGATTAGTTTCCCTTTTTGGCGGTCAATCCTGAAGGAATACAGCATATCCAGTCCCTTGTCACAGACCATATAAATTTCTCCCGAAGGATCGGCAATTACACAGTGCAGATGGGAAATCGGGCGAAGCGGGCCTCTATCTTGATGGACAGCTTCATAAACATCACATACTTCCCCTAATGTCCCGTCCTGATTAATGCGGAATAAAACCAAAGCTCCATTTTCATACACGGTTTCGGATTCATATGCTCCGTCCTCTTTATGAACCAGCCTTGTTATATAATTGTCCGTCACATGATGGGTAACAAGGGCATATTCCCCAGACCGGTCCAGCCATACATAAGAGGGGTTGGAAAGAAGGCTTGGCTTCTCACTGACCATATGCAGCGTCCCGTCTTTCCGGCTGACTTTGGCGGCGCATACATAGCCTCCTCCTCCCGTCCGCCCTCTTTGATCCTTTCTTTCGTCTGTAAAATATACGATTCCGGTTTTTTTATCATAAAACTGGCTGCCCACCGCAATATCAGGATAATCAGAATCCAATAGAGCCAGCTTTGAAGTCAGGGGATCATATTCGTATGTGGAAAGTCCCCGGATGCCGCCCCTAAATCCCCAGCCGCCTATAACCGCATATATTTTTTTCTCCATCTCAATCCTCCATATGGTCTGTCGTTTCATCCTCAAACAGCCAGGTCCGCGCAAAATTCATCCGTTCTCCCGGTTCTAATTCGATTCGGCAGAAAACCTCAGTGCTGATCACATGTTCCACCGCCCACAGGGAAAAACGGTCAGGCAGAAAATGGCAGATTTCCCGGACACTGGCCAAGGATTTTTCATGGCTCAGTTTCCAGCTGTATTCGGGAAGCGTCCGGATTCCCTCTCCTCTTGTAATCTTGTGAAAAGTCTTCCCTTCCATACTGTCCTCCCACAGCAGGATATTTCCTTCCGTTTTGAGCATGGACGGGACCTCTTTATCGGGCACTCCCCTTTTATCCAGAGTTTTTATATCCCAGTCCCCATGCTCCAGCCGGCCGTCAAACGGTAAAAAAAGACGGTAGCCCGGACCGGCGCTCAGTCCGTCAATGGCTGTAAAATTATGCTGGAATTCAGCCAGTTCCAGTTTTCTGTTCCCCACATTTTCTATTGTTGTGGATACGGTCAGCGTATTATTATAAAGGGAGACTGCCTTTAATATCACAGCGGCAATTCCCATGCATTCTTTTGGAGTTTCCTTGAATATTATTTTATTTCCCCTGACTTCATAAGATTTCTCAAAGGGGCATACCTCATATGTTTTCCATTTATCAAAACGCATATTGTCTTCGATCTGCGTAAAAATCCCAACGCCTAATTTAGGGAATTTCTCTCCCTTTTTACTCTCACAGGCCAAGTCATTCCAGATAAATTCCGAACACAGTCCGAATCCATTGGTCGTAACCCGCCCTTTATCCAATTGTTCCGGTACACAGAAGGTGTGCCTGCCGTTTAAAGTCACCTGCTCTATCATCCCGCAGGAATCAAAACGCTGGCTTTCTGGTTCACATCCGGGCAGTCTGAATACGACTTCCAGATATTTATTTTTTAATATGGCTTTCCTCCCGGCCATTGTGCATCCTCCTATTCTTTCAAAAGACTGCGGTTATAGATAATGCAGCAGTTTCCGTGATAGTGCATCCGTATGTCGGGATTGCCCGACTTTTCAGTAAAAATAGTCTCTCCCGGCGGGTCGCCCCAGGTCTTTTTATCCGCCGCCTCTTCACAGGCTGCCGCCAGATTCCTAGCCACATCAGCCCGGTGGGCTCTGTTCAGATGGCCGGCATACATGACGATATCCTCCCCGGCAATGGAGAGAAACCGGCGGAGCATCCCGGCATATCCGTAAAGCCCCTGACGGTCAAGCTGCTTGATATGGACGTCGGCATTAATGGCATCACCCACAAATGCAATTCCATCCCTTCGGCACAGATAGGCCAGGTGGCCTTTGGAATGGCCCGGGGTGGCTATAGGCTCAACCACAATCCCGCCTCCTAAATCAAATGCATCCCCTTCTTTCACATCCTGAAACCGGCTGTCTTCATTTATCAGCATGTGTTCCCGGCAGTATTCCATCACCTCTTTATTATTGAGGCAGAAGGCATTCAGATCGCTTAACCGCCTTTCAGTCAGAACCGCCCGTGGGATCATCTCTAAGTCCAGTGGGTTTAAGTATGCTTTATCAAACAGCTTGGAAGCCCCGATATGGTCGATAGCGCCGTGGGTGCACAGACAGATCATGGGCTTTTTTGTTCCGGCAAATGATTCTATGAAAGTTCTTAAATCCCCGGTCATTCCCAGCCCGCTGTCTATGACCGCAACCGCATCTTCTCCAACAATGACCCCGATGGTAAAACGGTGGACCATAGAATAATTTTCTGTCACCACATAGATATGGTCCGATACCTTTTCATGGCTGTAAAAATTGATTTTATTCATTCTGCCCTCCGCTGCCTGCCGGCCCTTTCTTTATTTTTTCCCTGTTGTAAACAATACAGGTGTTGCTGCAGAAATGCATCCGTATATCAGGGTTATTATTCCTATCCTCAAAAATAGTTTCTCCCGGCGGATCCTGTTCCAGATTCCTGCCCTGAATCAGATCTTCTGCTGCAGACACCAGACTGGCGGCAACCTTCATATCCATTGTGAGAGGGAGGTGAGCCGGATATACTTTCGAATCCGGTGAAACCATGCCGATAAACCGCTTCAAATAAGACTGGTACCGGATAAGCCCTTCTCTGTTCAGCTTCTTCAAATGCACATCTGTATTAACAGAATCTCCGGTAAACACATATCCCTCTTCCTGGTTATAAAAAGCCATGGACCCTTCCGAATGGCCCGGAATCCAGATTGCCCGGATCTTCACCCCGCCCAGATCAAACACATCGCCGTCCTTAATATCCAGACATTCTGTATCCCTGTTATCAATCATGTGCTCAGCACAATACTGCAAAACCTCTGCATTGCCCAGTGAAAAACCCTTTAAATCTTCAAGTCTCTGTTCCCGGTTCAGGGAAAAGTCATTCCGGGAAGGATAATCCAGCCAGCTTACATATGCCTCGTCAAAGGTCTTTGCACTTCCCATATGATCCGGATGGTTGTGGGTGGCTGCACAGATAATCGGTTTTCCCGTTCCAGTCAGCTGCTCAATATAGGGCCTTAATCCGCTGCCGCCGCCTAAACCGGCGTCAATTACCAGTATCTTTTCCTCCCCAATCACCACCCCGATTGTGAACCGGTGGACCATGGAATATCCTTCCGTAACCAGAATCAGCCGCTCCGACACCTGCTCGTGGCTGTAAAAATTCAATTCTTCTTTCAACTGTCCACCTCTTTTATCCAACACTGTTTTCATTATAGGAAATTACACCCAGGCCTTTTACAAACTTAAACCGGTTCAGCCTTCCTTTCGCATCCATTTCCTCATAATCACAGTTCCCGCTGTTTT
Source organism: Clostridiaceae bacterium (assembly GCA_018378255.1). Taxonomy (GTDB): domain Bacteria; phylum Bacillota; class Clostridia; order Lachnospirales; family Lachnospiraceae; genus CHH4-2. Next base: position 82,854 of record JAGZXV010000002.1, read on the forward strand.
CTAATATTTCCGCACATACGTCCAGCATATTCTGCACCACTGAATTATCAATATCCACAATAAAATGGCCTGGAAACAAGGTGTCAAATTCCGCTGTTCTTTTCACCAGCTTTTCCAGTTCCTTCTTAAAAGCCCTGACCGTGGCAAATTCACCATATGGCATATCCGGCTTCGGGCCGTTGAGGCCTACCCTCATGCTGATAAATGCATCTCCGCAGAATAATATCCTGTTTCTTTTATCCAGAAACCCTGTATGGCCCGCGTGATGGCCCGGAAGCAGAATCAGCTCCACTTCATAGCCACCCCCCAAATCAAAAACATGGTTATTTTCACAGCTGATGATCCCATATTTCTTAAACGGAATGATGTCATTTTTATCAAAATCCAGCCAGATTCCTTTTCCTTCTTCATCCGTCAGATAATCCCACAAATGGGGCGTCTGTTCTTTCTGCAGATAGGGTGCTGTAAACTTATGGCAGTAAACCTGGTCGAACTGGCAGTTTCCATAAGAATGATCATAAGAGGAGTGGGTATTCACCACCACAACCGGCATTCCTCCTGTTATCTCATCCACCAGGCCTTTTAAGTTCCCGATGCCAAAGCTGGTATCTATCAGCATGGCTTTCTCGGGCCCTATGATCAGATACATCCATGGCGCGCCCATACCGTCGGCACTGTCAGTCAGAATCCCGTATACATTATCCCGGAATTGGTAAACTTCGGCGTAAGGATCGATCTCATACTCCCGCTTCGTCTTATTGTACAGGCGAAGTTCCTTCATCCACGCCTTGCTTAAAGGTTCAATTGGTTCCCGTTCAATTAGCACTTTTGATTTCATGTTTCCCTCTTCTTTCTCAACTCAATAAGAAATCTCATATTCCCGGCAGGCGAATTCATACATGAGGGCGTCCAGGCCTGAATCCACTCCCTGATGCCCTTCGGCATGTTCACATAATTCCATATAGCCGTAATTCTCTCCGGTTGACGGCCAGTATGGAAGGCCATCCCCGTTGGGATTCCCGGTTTTCATAAAATTCACCCAATAAGAGCTGAGCATATCGGCAACCTTATAGTCCACCTCCCGCCATGGTCTGGTAGGCGGTACACCTTCTCTCATGGACGCAAATGTATACCACAGCTCAGAAGAATGCCAGGCCAGCAAGCGCATGGGATCACGCCTCGTTCCATAGTCCTCCGGGCGCACTGGTTCCAGATGTGTCCAGAAATATGTATAGACTTTGTTTTCTGGATGAGCGGTTCCTATAAAGCGTCCGAACAGCCGGTGCATCATCACGCTTTTGCAAAGCCCTGTTTTTCCTCTGCCGCATAGCCCCAGAGTAGCCAGCTTTCTGGCCGTATACCAGGCGTTTTCATCCGTCACCTTTACAAGACTGGGAAAATCATACTTATCATAGAGATCACCCAGCAGTTCTTTGAAATGGCTATAGAAGTCGTCCGCATTCTCGATTTTGTTCTTAGCTTCAAAACCTAAATTAGAAGAGTTGCCGTAATGGGAAATAAAATATAAGGACTCCTCCCTCGGGTTAAATACATTGCCCTCTCCAAGATTCGTACCGCCCAGAAAATCCACATTGGAAGCAAACTGCTCTAAATTCTCACGGATGGTCGGAAATGGCAGATAGAGTCCATCACAGCACATATCCCCTGGAAGCTGGTTTCTTTCCACTTCACCGCTGAACAGCCGGTTTGCATCGATTTTCCTCAGTTCATCCAAAGAAAGATCCGGGTCTATGCCAATTCTTTCCAGATATTCTTTTCCATGGTCTTCCGCCTCTTTTAATGGTGCATACTTCATAAACCATAGAAACCAGCTCTGACAGATCACCCTTCTCACCCTGCCTTTTGACATGGGAGAACCGGCAATTGCCATAGCCCGGTGGCTTCCGCCCGACTGCCCACCCACAGTGATATTATCGGGATCACCGCCAAATGCTTCAATATTGTTGTATACCCAGTCCAGCGCCTTAATCTGATCCATCAGCCCATAATTTCCGCTCTGCCCCTGCTCTTTTGTCAGCTGTGGAAGGGAAAAATATCCGAATAAATTAAGCCTCTGCCCTACCAGCACCACTATGGCGCCTTTTCTGGCCATTTCCTCCGGGTTAAATTCCACTTCATAGGAGTAGCCATTGGTTAAACCGCCTCCGTGATACCACATATATACAGGGCGTTTTTCCCCTGCCGACTGGGCCCCTGTGCAGATATTGATATATAAGCAGTCCTCGCTCATCTCCGGATAAGGCATGTAATAGTAGTCCTCATCTGAAATAAGGGAACCTTCAATATTATCATACTTTAATTTTTGAATGCACATGGGGCCATAGGTATCCATCGTGCGCACGCCTTCCCAGGATTTTGGGTCCGCCGGCGGCGCCCAGCGCAGGTCTCCCACCGGAGGAGCAGCATACGGGATGCCGCGAAACTCTGTAATCCCTTCATATTTCCCTTTCAGTTCAATTCCCTTCATGCTGCCGCAGGATGTATTTACAATTCCAATTCCCATAATTCTATCTCCTTTGCCCATTTAAGAAAGTTCTTTGGATTTTTGTCTGCTCTGCCGCCAATAGGGACAGGCGACATAATGACCTTCCTCCACCTCTTTTAATTCCGGCGTTTCCTTGCTGCAGTTCTCGCACGCCATCCAGCACCTGGGTGCAAACCGGCATCCCGGCTTGGGGTTCAGAGGGCTTGGCACGTCTCCGTTTAACACGATCCGCTCCATCTTAGTATCAAATTCAATTTTCGGTACTGCTGAAAGCAGGGCGATGGAATAAGGATGATATGTGTTCTCAAATATGACGTCGGTAGGCGCAAGTTCCACAATCTGCCCCAGATACATAACGGCTACCCGGTTGGAAATATGGCGGACTACACTCAGGTCATGGGAAACAAACAGATACGTCAGCCCCATTTTTTTCTGAATATTCATTAACAAATTAATGATCGTAGCCTGAACTGATACATCCAGGGCAGAAACGGGCTCATCACACACAATAAACCTGGGATTTAAGGCCAGCGCCCTGGCGATCCCAACCATCTGGCGCTTTCCGCCGTCCAGTTCGTGCGGAAACTTTTCCAGCACATAGGGTTCCAGTCCCACCATGTCCGCCATCTCTTCCACCCGCTTTTCAAGTTCTTCTCCCTTTGCCATCTTATGGATCTGAAGGGGAGATTTAAGAATCGACCGGACGGTCTGGCGCGGATTTAAAGAAGAATAGGGGTCCTGAAAAACCATCTGCATCTGTGATCTCAACTGGTGCCGCCGTCCTTTTCCCGCCGTAACAAGGTCGGTCCCGTCATATATGATCTTTCCCTCTGTGGCCTCAGCCAGCTGCATCAGCACATTTCCCACTGTACTTTTACCGCATCCGCTTTCACCAACCAGGCCCAATGTCTCATTTTCATAGATGTTAAGGGATATGTCATCAACCGCATGCAGTTCCCCCTTACCCGGAATCTCAAAATATTTCTTTAAATGCTCAATCTGAAGCAGCGGTTGTGTACCTTGACCTGCGTTCATGTTCTTCACTCCTCTCCCAGCATGCCACGTAATGTTCTTCATTTAATTTAACAAGCGACGGTATCCCTTCCCGGCATTGCTGCGTGCAGTATCCGCATCTGGGATGAAAGGCGCATCCGCCCGGCATCCTTTGTGCATTCACCACGGTTCCCGGAATAGAAACCAGCTCTTCTCTCGGCCCTTCCAGCTTGGGAATGGCGTTTAAAAGCCCGATGGTATACCAGTGCTGGGGGCGGCTGAACACTTCTTTCACCGTCCCATATTCCACAATGGTTCCTCCGTACATAATGGCAACTTTCTGACAGAGTTCGGAGATAATACCGAGATTGTGGGTTATCATTAAAAGGGACGTATTATATTCTTTCTGCAGATTCTTCATCAATTCCAGAATCTGCGCCTGGATGGTAACATCCAGCGCGGTTGTCGGCTCATCACAGATCAGAAGTTCAGGAGAACAGGCCAGCGCCGCCGCAATTCCCACACGCTGCCTCATTCCACCTGAAAACTGGTGGGGATAATCGTTCATCCGGAAATCTGCAATGCCGACCAGGCGCATTAGATTTGCCGCTTCCTTATGGAGCTCCTGTTTTTTCAGGTTCTTATGTTTTTCCAACACCATTTCTATCTGATGCCCCACGGTAAACACTGGATTTAACGAACTCAGGGGATTCTGGAATACCATGGCGATCTTGCTTCCCCGGATATTCTCCAGCTTCTTCTCTTTCATATGTACCAGGGATTCTCCGTCAAATGTAATATCCCCTTTTGTAATGTATCCGATTTTGTCCGGGAGCAGATTCAGGATCGATAATGCGGTTGTGGTTTTTCCTGCTCCGCTCTCTCCTACCAATCCTATGGCCTCGCCTTTATGTATCGTAAAGTTTAAGCCGTTCACCGCCTTTGCAACTGTGCCTCCGGAACGGTATTCCACGTATAAATCCGAAATTTTTAGTAATTCTTCCATACAGGTTCCTACTTTCTTTCCCATTAAAGCCGATGGCTAATCTTTATTTTTCGGGTCAAAAATATCTCTGATCCCGTCTCCCAGGAAGTTAAATGACAATACCGTCAGCATCAGCGCAATGCCCGGTACCACCACGATCCAGGGGGCGGTTCCTATATACTCCCTCCCGTCGGAAAGCATGGTTCCCCAGGCCGGAGTGGGAAGGGGAACGCCCATACCCAGATAGCTCATGCTGGCTTCAATCAGAATAACGGTTCCCAGGTTCTGCGTTGCATTGATTATGACCTGTGTCAAAACGTTTGGAAATACTTCCTTTGCCATAATTCTAACGTCGCTGGCGCCTAAAAGTTTGGCCGCATTGACATAATCGGAGGTTCTGATTGTCAGAACAACTCCCCTGACCACCCTGGACATGGTCAGCCAGTTAGTCAGCGTTAAAACAAAGATCAGGTTCGTATAACTGCTCCCCATAACAGCCACAACGCAGACTGCCAGAAGAAGGGATGGAGTTGCCATCATAATATCGCAGAAACGCATGATGACGGTATCCACTCCGCCGCCGTAATAACCGGCTAAAAGTCCCAGGACGATTCCTGCAATTGAGCTGAATATCACCACAGAGAAGGAGATAAAAAGTGAAACCCGGCCTCCCATCAGTACTCTGGTTAAAACATCACGGCCCAGCGGGTCAGTTCCGAAAATATGGCCGCCAAATCCATTGGATAGCCAATCAGGCGGAGACAGCCGGACCGCCAGATTGGCGGCTGTGGGATCATACCGTACAAACCATGGAGAAAGGGCACACAAAAGAAGAATGATCAGTACCCCGGCTCCTCCAAGAATAAAATATTTATTTTTTGACATTTTTCTAAGAAGGCTTTTTCTGTCCATTGTGACCTCCCTTAATTGAACGATACACGTTTATCAATAAACGTATACAGGATATCGACTACCAGATTGCAGGCCACGAATATAAATGCAGAAATCAACAGAGAAGATTGAACCAACTGGAAATCCCTGGCCTTAATGGCGGTTATGGTTAACTGTCCAAGTCCCGGCCACCCGAATATGGATTCAATTACCATGGAACCGCACAGCATTGAACCTACCTGCGCCCCAATGACGGTAATAACCGGAAGCAGAGCATTTTTAAATGCATATATGGTGTTGACTTTCATTCTGCTGATTCCTCTCGCCCTTGTGGCCGTAATATAATCTTCCTGAAGCACATCCACCATGCCGGAACGCATTAGGCGGGTGGCCAGCGAGGAGAACTGGAATGCCAGGCACAGAGCAGGCATAATCATATATTTAATGCCTCCTGATCCCTGGGTGGGCAGCCATCTGAGCATAACGCCGAACACCAGGATCAGCAGAAGCCCCAGCCATACCGGCGACAGAGACTGCCCCAGCAGCGCCCAAAAGATAGCAAATATATCAATTCCCGATCCTTTTTTCACCCCTGCTATCACCCCCAGAGGAATGGATATGAGAAGCGAAAATATCATGGCCACCACAGTCAGCTTCGCCGTATAAGGCAGACGTCCCGCAATCAGTTCCGCCACCGTCTTTTTATAATTGTAGGAATATCCCAAGTCTCCCTTCAGGATTCCTTTCATATATGTAACATACTGCACCACATAGGGCTGATCAAGTCCCATCCGTTCCCGCTGAGCCTCTACCTCTTCTTCGGTGGCGGTATCCGGCAGGCAGAGCCTCGCCGGATCACCGCCGCCAAGCCTCACCAGGAAGAAGGACATAATGCTGACCCCGATTAAAACTATAATGGTGGAAATGATTCGTTTTATAACTTTTTTAGCCATAAGATCCTCTCCCCTGCTTCACTTAGTTTTTCTTCATGTATCTCATATCAATTGTATTGTCGCCGTAAATGGTTAAATTACTGATTCCGGCATCCGTAGCCACACAGCCTGGAATCTGGTACAGGTAGATATTAGGAGCAAAGTTATCCATAACGATCTGATAAATGGCTTTGGCATTCTCCACTCTCTTGTCCATATCTACCAGGCCTTGTCCTTCCTTGCCCAGTTCAAACATCTTTTCATCTGTAAATCCTGTAGCAAACCGGTCTGTAGCATTGATTTCAATTGCTGAAACAAAGAACTCACTGTTCGTCATCGTGTTGACTCCAAGGCAGATATCATAATTGCCGGCTGCGCGGCGCTCATTATAAGTCGCTGCCTCCAGGGTCTCGATCATAACATTTAAACCGGCTTCTGCTGCCATAGACTGAATAGCCTGGGCAACTTCCGCTCCCCTGAGCACTTCTCCTGTATTCACGATCATGGAAAGTTCCGATCCGTCGTAACCTGATGCGGCTACCAGCTCCTTTGCCTTATCCATGTTGTAATCATATCCTTGATCCTCATATACGGACTGATCGTCGGCTGCCGGCCACTTTGCAATTTTACCGCCTCCCAGAATGCTGTCCACAATCATCTGCCTGTCTATACTTAAAGAAAGGGCTTCCCTCAAGTTAGGGTCATGGAAGGTTTTTCCTTCCCCGCTGCCGATGCCAAGGAATGTAAAGGTATAGGCAATATATTCATTGATGGAGAAGCCTTCCTGTCCCAGCAGCGCTATATTATCCGAAGGTACATTTTCACAGATATCCAGTTCTCCTGCTCTCAGGCTGGAAATACGGGTGGTATCTTCTGCTACATATTTATAACTGATCTGGTCCACATTACTCTTATTGGAATCATCCCATCCCCACCAGCCGTCATTGCGTTCCAGGGTCACTTCGTTATTGATGGAATCAAATGCGATTACTTTAAAAGGACCGCTGGCAACCGGTTTTTCAAAGAATCCGGCCGGATTCTCTTCATATGCTTTCCCACTGATAATTGGAACAAAGCACACCTCTGAATAAAAAATCGGCATAGGATTTTTAAAATTAAACCGGCATGTATAATCATCCGTCACGTCCACAGATTCCAGGTACTTACCCCATTTGGAACCATTAGTCAAAGTCTCATCCTTAATAATTCTTTCAAATGATGTTTTTACATCGGAGGCTTTCAGTTCTTCTCCATTCTGGAACTTGATTCCTTGTTTTAATTTAATGTCGGCCGTTAAACTGTCTTCTGAAAATGCGATGTCGTCAGCCAGCCAGTTGGTGTAGTTTCCGGCATGATCCGAAACCAAAAGCGCGTCGCCCCATAATAAGCTGAGTGATATCTGTTCGATACCAAAACCGGCGTAGCGGTCCAATGATGCCAGAGGCTGGTTGTTGGATACCTTCACTGTTACAGGTCCGCTGTCCGATGAAGAAGTATTATCAGTACTTTCAGCCGCGCTGCCCGCCGCTGTTCCTGCCCCTCCATTAGAAGAACCGGATGATGAACACGCTGTCAGGGATGCCGCCAGCATACTGGCACTCATCAGCAATGTTAAACTTTTTTTCAATAAACCCTTTTTCCACATATCGTATTCCCCTTTACATATAGAATATTTTTTGTTTTCACGGTTTGTCCCGTGTCACCTGTTTACACCTCGAAGTATAAAATTTGAATCTCTCACAGTCAATTTTTTGTTTTTTCGGAATTAACATTTTTTGCTATTTTAGCATAAAAAAAGTTAATTATTATCATTTTTGTTAACTTCATTATGCATTTTGCCCTGTATTTTCTTGACATACACGTATCATTTGGTTAAAATATTCAAATAACGTTAAGACTTTAAGGAGGATATTTGTGAACTACATATTTGAACCGATTAAACAATTCAAGTTTAAAAGTAACTTTGTAAAGATCCTTCTGGCTATGATCACCCTTTGTGTCGTACTCAGCACTCTTTTTGTCTATTACATCGCCCATATCATTTCAGAAAAGACATTGGAATATTCCGCCCAAACCGCCCAGTCCTATTCCGACATCATTCTGGATAATACGGATAACTATATCATCAGCCTGCACCAGTCGCTGACGCAGCTTTCCTATTCCAGAAATGTCTTCCAGACCGCTCTGGCCAAAGAGGTTAAAGATCTAAACAACAATCTGGTGACTTCGGAACTGGCTCTCACCACCAATAATAATCTGTTAATTCAAAAAGCTGTAATGTACATCCCTAAACAGAACAATGTGCTCACATCTTCCTATAAGGCCTATACCCTTGAAGACAGCCCTTATTCTGCCATGATCACAGATTATGAACAGCAGACTGTCCTGGCAAAAACGATAGAAGACAGCAATAAAATGAGTTCCGCTTTTCTATATGGCAGCAATCTGATTCTGGCCCGGGATTTTCCTCTGAATGGGGCAAAAAAGCTGGCCACTCTTTTCTATTTTGTGGATATGGACGAACTCTTCCGCCGCACAACCCAGGAAGTATCAGGCAACGGTTCCATCTTGGTTTATGACAGTTTCCAGGCTCCTGTTTTTTCTTCAAAAACAAATTACCCCCAGGAGATCACACCAAAACTGCTGGCCGATTTCCCTGTCTCCGGAAACGGCTATTACTCATTAAATGGTTCCGCATACTTTATCTCTTCCTCCGGCATAACCAACTGGAAAATACTGTATAAACTGGACGAACTGTCTTTAAGTCCTTCGGATCAGGCGATATTTTTATCCCTGGCTCCTATTGTGCTGATTGTAACGGTAATTGCATGTATTTTTTCATTTTTCCTCACTGCTGTTATCTATGCTCCCATACAAAAGCTGTTTAGCAGTATTCAGATGCCGAAGGACCTGTCAGACCGGAATGATACGGTGTATAAGAATGAATTTGACCTTATTTCCCATTCCTTCCACCAGCTTTCAGACCGGCAGACGGAGCTGGACGCCATCATAAGTAATGTATCTGACAGTATTATGTCTAAATTATTTATGGATTTGCTGAAGGGAACCCAATTTGAAAGTTCAGAAGTGGAAAAGATTTTAAAAGAATCGAAAAGTCCGTTCCGTCTCAATTCTTTTTATGTTGTATGTGTGCTTTCTCTGCATGATAGCCAGGATATCAGCGGGCTTTCGCCATCTCTTATAGGCGAACTCTGTGAATTGATCTCCGACTACTGCACAAAACACGATTCTATCTACCACATGGCAGCCACGGACCATAACCGCCTGGCAGTCATTTTTGCCTTCAATAAAGATGATTCCGTAATCAAGCTGTTGAAAGGACTGACTGATTTAGAACCGTTCATCCGATCATTTTCAAAAAAACACGGCCTGCCGTTTCGTCTCAATGCCGGACATATGTATACTTCTATTCTGGATATCGGTTTTTCTTACCAGGAAGCACTTTCTGCCCTCGAAGAGACCAAAAAGCCTGCTGCCGCTGCTGACAGCGTTCAGGCTCCGTCAGAAGATAAGCCCGGCATAATCCCGTCCAGAGTAAAACAGATTTTAGATTTAGTAAAGAAAGATGACTTAGGGAGTGCCGTCAAACTTTCCAACCGTACAATTGACGAAATCTCCAAATCAGGAGGAGTTGTTATTGAAAACTACAAACTCTACATTAATTTAATCCAGAACGGAATTTCAAAAATTGATTACATAAATTTCAGCGCTTTTTCCAATGACCTTTTGCTCCCTCAAATCAACACTTCGGACGATACCGACGAAGAGGCCCTGAAAGTTTCCATGATGGATTCCTGTGAAACCATACTCCAGCAATTAGGCCGGATCCTAAAACGAAAAAATAATCCATATATTATATCAAGCCAGAATTACATCCACGATCACTATCAAGACTATGATTTATCCCAAAATACGGTGGCCGAGGCCATAGGGGTCAAATCCACCTATTTAAGCAAACTCTTTAAGGAAAGCCTGGGGGTTAATTTTACAGATTATCTGAACCAGTACCGAATTCAGAAAAGCCTGGCTCTGCTCACAGATACCACTGAAACGTTAAATGAAGTGGCACTGCACTCGGGATACAATTCGGTACAGAATTATATCCGCGTTTTTAAGAAATACATGAATATGACGCCAGGGCAGTATAGGAAGGAAGAGAGTAAGAAATCTTTATTTGAGTGATTGGTGAAAGTAACGTGGGGATTAACATCACCCCTCAAGGCATTTTGAGAAATGCCTTGAGGGGTAATGTAAAAATTGGCCAGCTCATTGCAAAATTGTATTTAATTAACCAGAACCAGTGCACCGGTCAGACAAATCACCCAGGTTTCTATTCGAAATGCATGTCGGAAGATTAAGGCAAGTGATACCAGAATAAAGATCAGGTATCCGCCTCTTTTGAATCCTTTTTTCGATTCAATAGCAGTCATTTTAATTGCAGGCTCATTTGGAGCGAATATTTCTTATTATTCCCCCTATACTTTCGTTAAATAAACCTGCACACATGGTCTACCGCAATATCGGAAAATCCGTATGCTTCCGCCTTCGTCATCTTACCATTGCAGATATCTTCAACAACTTCCAGCAGTCCTTTTCCGCTTTCCTGAATGGTCTTTGTGCCTTTAATGATTCCACTTAAATCCACATCCATATTATCTTCCATATTTTTGTAAGTTTCAGCGTTGGCGGTTACCTTTACCACAGGTACAATCGCATTGCCTGTGGGCGTTCCCCTTCCGGTTGTAAAAACAACCACATTACATCCTGCCGCCACCATTGCAGTGACGGAAGAAATATCATATCCGGCAGTATCCATGACCATGGCCCCGCTCTTTGAAGGCCGCTGTGCCTGTTCCAGCACTTCCACAATAGGCCTTGTTCCGCCCTTCCTGATACATCCCAGACTTTTTTCATCGATGGTGGAAAGGCCGCCCGCCTTATTCCCAGGCGTAGGCTGTCCGGTGCGGCAGTCTTGTCCTACATTTGACAAATGTTTCTCATAATCCTCACAAATCTTAATAATCTGATTATGAATCTCAGGAGTTGCCGCACGTTTAGCAAGAATATGTTCCCCGCCGATCCATTCAATCGATTCGCTCATTATGGCAGACGCGCCAAGATCCACTAAAAGATCGCTTAATTCACCGACTGCCGGGTTGCCGGCAATGCCGGATGTGGTATCAGAGCCTCCGCATTCAATTCCAAGCAGCACTTCTGAAATATCACAGAGTTCCTTAGGCTGCATCGCGGCTTCTGCCGCCATGTCCCGCGCCGCTCTGACCGCTTTTTCTATGGTCTTTAAAGTTCCCCCTTCTTCCTGTATTCCGAATGATACCACCGGCTTGCTGGTCATGGCCTGAATCTTTTTCCGCAATTCCATATGAGGAACCGTCTCACACCCCAGGCCGATGATTACCACGCCGTACACATTGGGATTGCATGCAAAACCGGTCAAAACCTTCTGGGACATAGCCGTATTGGCCTCCACATCGGAACATCCGGTGTTAAACACAATATTAACCGCCCCCCGGACCTGGCTTGCCACAACTCTTGAAGTCTCGCTTCCACAGGCGCAGGCCGGAAGAATCAGCACATGATTCCGTATTCCTGCACGCCCTTCTTTTCTTTTATATCCCCAAAACTGCATAATCTTTCCGCCTTTCTCAGTTTTAATCTCCATATCGGAATGCCTTATTGCCCGGGCTTATCTTTTATACGATATATTCGCTTTCATAGTCACGGGGCACACTGTAGATATTCAAATGAGAAACCCAGTGCCCTTTCTCAATTTTTTCCGAAGCTCTTCCGATCATCTCTCCGTATTTGATGACATGGTCCCCTTTTTCAAGCGTTTTCAATGCTATCTTGTGGCAATACGGAATCATCTCTGCTGCCGCCAGTGTGCGAATTTCCTCACCATACCGGTATTTTACCTCTTCCCCTGCCTGGATTTCTTTTACGCAGGTGACCACATTATCCGTGTCTTCCAGTAAAATTGCATTTATCACCATAATCCCTCTCCCTTCCTTTCTTTGCTTTCCAAATTGCTGATGCAGAGTATCTGACATCAACATTTTCCATTCACAGTCCTCTGCCACGCTCGGCTGCGGGGGAATGCGAATGGTAACCACCATTTTATTCCGATTAAACCTCTGTCTTTACAATATCACTCAGATATCATATAATCAAATTTATAGTTTTTATAATAATATAAATGGAGTTTATACAGAATGCAGCAAGAGATGAAATACATATACCAGATCTATGAAGACGGCAGTTTTTCCAAAGCCGCAGAACATCTATACATAACACAGCCCGCTCTTAGCATCGCTGTCTCTAAGATTGAGGCGTCCCTCGGCATGGCATTATTTGACCGGCGCCGGCATCCGCTAAAACCAACTGCGGCCGGACAGGCTTACATTGATACAATTAAGAAGATTAAAATGCTGGAAGATGATCTGGAATACCGGATCAATGATATGCGGGATTTGAATACGGGAAACATACGGATAGGCGGCTCTCACTATTTGAATGCTTATATCATGCCAAAGATTCTGGCCGGTTTTAGCAGGAAATATCCTGGTATCCGGCTGGAACTGGTTGAAAAAAGTTCCAGCATTCTGGCCGATATGCTTTCTGAACAGAATCTGGATCTGACTTTTAGCTGCAATGAAGAGTTTATCAAAGAGTTTGAACATTATCCGGCTTTTTCTGATACGATTCTTTTGGCAGTTCCTCAAGAATATGAGATTAATCAACAGTTTTCCCACTGTTCACTCTCAGCCGGAGATATCATTAACCGAAAACACATGGATGAGGACTGCCCGTCCATCCCTCTTTCTGAATTCAGGGATTTGGAATATATTCTGTTGAGTAAGGGAAATAATCTGCACGAACGTTCTATGAAGATGTTTGAAGACGCAGGCTTTATTCCCAAAGTTAAGATGACACTCTCCCAACTGGTAACCGCTTACCACCTGGCTGCCGATCACTTTGCCGCAGCATTCGTCAGTGACCGCCTGGTTCGTGACGCCGCCGTACCACTGGTTTTTTACAAAATCAAATCGGAATATATAAACCGGAGATTTTATATCCTGCTTCCAGACAGGAATTATACATCCATGGCAGTTAAGGCGTTTATTCAGTTTTTTTTATTGAATATTTAGGGGAATTCCAGGTTATGCACCGGTCTGCCCTGTGCGCATCCAAGAGAGGTACCCCTTTATTTCCCATCCATCACCTTACAAAACACCACTCCTACCACAGTACTTAATAATGTTGCCACCAGCGCCGGTCCCACGATAGCTGTGGGGTTCACGCTTCCATACTGGCTTCTGTAGGCAATCATATTAATTGGGATTAACTGCAGGGAAGAGATATTTATAATCAGAAATGTACACATCTCATTGCTGGCCGTTCCCCGAGTGATGTCTGAAACTCCATTTTCCCGCCGCTCTTCCTCCAATTCTTCTAATTTTTCCATGGCCTGAAGGCCGGCCGGGGTAGCTGCCCATCCCAGGCCAAGGATATTTGCAATCATATTTGTGGCTATGTATTCTCTGGACGGATGGTCTTTGGGAATTTTGGGAAACAAAAAATGAATGATCGGCGACATTTTACGTGACATGACCTCGATCAGACCCGAACCCTGACCCACTTCCAGCACACCTGTCCATAGCGACATGACCCCCAGCATGGTAATGCAAAGCGTAACCGCTTCCTTTGATGAATTAAGAGCGCCTTCTGTTACCGCATTCAGATTCCCATGCAGCGCTCCCCATAAAATTCCAACAAGCATCATGAAAGCCCATAAATAATTTAACATAACCGCTCCACAAAAAAAGTGTTACTTTATGATATGCTCAAAAGTAACACTTCATGTGACTTATTCTTCTGTTTTGTGCGGATCACCGGTTTTATTTGTTCATGCCATTTTCCAGGTCGTTCAGCATCACGTCCATAGCTGTAATTCCGCCTTCCGCCAGATACCAGACAGTTGGGGTAAGATATACAATCCTGTCATTCTGGTAAGCGCTGGTTTTTCGAACCAGTTCATTGTCCATCACCTGCTTTGCCAGCTGGGCTCCTTCCGTATTGATTGCCGAATCACGATCCAGCACGAAAATGTACTCAGGATTTAAAGATACAAGCAGCTCAAATGAAGATTCATTTCCATGGGTGGAATCCACGTTATTGGCAAGATTGGTAAAGCCTGCCTCATTGCCGATTAAGGAGCAGCGGCTTCCATCGCCTAATGTATTGAAATTAGAGCTTGTAACCATACCGATCACCGCAGTCTTTCCCTCTGCCTCTTTGGCAAGAGCTTCCACCCGTTCATCAAAACCGGCCAGCGTCTCCTGGGCTTTATCCTCCACTCCGAAAATGGAAGCGATCATCAGGGAATTGCTTTTGATGCTTTCAACCAGGCCGATTTCATAATCCACAGCCGTATAAATCACCGGTGCAATTTCAGATAACTGGTCATACTGGCTGCCAAGACGCCCGCCTATGAAAATAATATCAGGTTCACTGGACATCAGCGCTTCCATATCCACTTCTTTCAAAGTTCCCAGGTTAATGATTTTATCATTGTTGTTATAATCCATCAGATAGTCAATTTTTGAGGATTTCGGCATACCCACCACGCGGCCGCCCAGCTCCCAGTTATCAAGCATATCCAGAGCCGCCATATCTAAAACCGCAACACGTTCCGGATCATACGGCACCTCCAACTCCATCTTTTTACCTTCCCCATTCAGGGATGTGACCGTTATGGTATCCGGTTTTCCGTCTTCTGCTCCAGTCGATTCTGCCGCTTCGGAAGATATACCGGAAGACAGCTCTAAACCTGCTGACGACGCCGGTTCTTCAGTTTTTTTGCCTCCGCAGGCCGCCAGGGAAGCTGACATCAAAACTATGCCGAATAATGTTACCATCTTTCTCATTTTACAAATCTCCTTTACCTATGTTATCTTTTAATACTGCCTTTTTGTGACCGCCTTACTATAACTGCCTAATAATAAATAGACAGCGGTTTCCCTTCAACTTCCTGAATCTCAAAATCCACCCGGTAAATCCGTGAAAGATTTTCTTTTGTCATCACCTCATTAACTGTCCCGAACTTCTCCACTTTCCCATCCACAAACGCGCATATATAATCCGAATAAAATGCCGCATAATTGATTTCATGAAGGACCAAAATCACAGTTTTTCCCAGCTCATCACATAAGCGGCGCACGATTTTCATCATATTGGTGGAATGGTAGATATCCAGGTTATTAGTAGGTTCATCCAGCAGAATGTATTCTGTATCCTGGGCAATTACCATGGCGATATAAGCCCTTTGGCGCTGTCCCCCCGATAATTCATCGATAAACTGGTTCTCAAATTCTTCCAATTCCATATAAGAAATAGCTTTGCTGACGATCTCTTCATCCTCCGCCGTCAAATGGTTTCCGCTGTATGGAAAACGGCCGAATGTGACCAGCTCCCTCACAGTCAGTTTCATCTGGATCTGGTTTGTCTGGGTCAGGATAGCCAGCCTTTTTGACAACTCCCTGCTCTTCCATTTGGTGATGTCTTTTCCGTCGAACTCAACATTTCCGCCATCTCTGGCTACCAGCCTGGAGATCATTCCCATCACGGTGGACTTTCCCGCTCCATTGGGCCCGATCATGGATATCACCTTTCCCTTGGGGATTTCGAAGCTGACGGAATCCACCACCGGCCTGCCGTCATATTTTTTAGTGAGATTTTTAATGAACATTTCTTTATGCCCTCCTGTTGTTTAAAAGCAGATAGAGGAAATAAATTCCCCCGCCCACAGTGATAAATACGCTGACCGGCACACTATAAGTGAACACCTGCTCTACCAGCACCTGCCCGGCAACCAGAATCACCATGCCGATCAGCGCGGACCCGGCAATCAAATAGCTGTGGCGGTAGGTTTTAAACAACTGCCTGGATAAATTTGCAATAATCAGGCCCAAAAACGAAATCGGCCCTACCATGGCAGTTGCGATAGCGATAAACAGTGTCACCCCGAGCAGCAGACGGCGGATTGTCCGGTCATAATCCACGCCCAGATTGACCGCCTGATCCTTTCCCAACGTGATCACATTCAGCAGAGCCAGCTCTTTTCGCAAAACTATGATAAGCATTGCCATCAATACCAATGAAAACAGCAGGATACCGGAGTTGACATTGCTGAAACTCGCCACCAGAGATGCCAAAAGCGCATCGTATTCATTGGGATCCATAATTCGGGTCAAAGTCGTCTGCACACTGGTAAAAAATGTGGACAGCACCGTACCCGCCAAAAGCACATAGAGCACATTATGCCTGGTCTTTTTGAACAAATAGCTGTAAATCAACATAGCCGCCATACCCATGAGCACCAGGTCCACCGCAAAAGATAGGTTGGCATTCCGGGCCAGCAGGCTTGAGGAACCAAACACAAAAACCACAGCCGTATGGATCAGCCCATAAAGAGAGTTCATTCCCAAAAGGCAGGGCGTTACAATGGTATTATTGATAATTGACTGGAAAACTATGGAGGCGCTGCCGATGCAAAAGGCAGTGGTCATCATCACCAGCAGTTTAGGCACCCGGAGTTTCATAACATAATCAAAGTATTTCAGATTCACCTTTATGAGCAGGTAAAATGCCGCTGCCGCCAGCACAAGGAAAACCAGGGCAGCAATTTTTTTCAAATTTGTGTTTCCTTTTACGGCCGTCATCCCTCTTCTCCCCCCGCAACAGTAAAGTTGGCGCCGCAGCTTACCGGCGCTTTCATCCTGATACTTTTCCGTCCATTTCCCAAACGGTAAATCAGCAGTCCGATGAATATCATGCTGCCGAGAATGCCCACAATCAGTTCAATGGGCAGTTCATAAGGCGCAATCACGGAGCGCCCGATCATATCGCATACCAGAACAAACAGCGCGCCGAAAAGCGCCGTATCCGCCAGTGTTCCTCTGATCTTGTCCCCTTTAAACATGGAAACCACGTTGGGAACAATCAGCCCTATGTAAGAAATGCTTCCCACCACCACAACCACGCTGGCTGTAATCAGAGCGGCTATGCTGAGCCCGGCAAACATCACAACCTCATATCTTACCCCCAGGTTTTTTGAAAAGTCTTTGCCCATGCCCACGATATTAAAATGATTTGCATAGATAAAAGCCAGGACCACCAGCGGCACAGCCAGATAAACCAGCTCATACCGTCCCCTCAAAACCAGGGAAAAATGCCCCACCAGCCAGGAAGAAAGGGCCTGGGTCATATCATATTTGTAGGCAAGATAACTGGTCAAACCTCCGATCACATTGCCAAACATAATCCCTACCAGAGGTACCATGACAACATCTTTAAATGTAACTCTCTGTATAAACCATACAAATGTCCACGTTCCTATAACTGCCGCAATAAATGCAAACAGCGCCCTTCCCCAAAGCGTGGAACCAGGCCAGAAAAGCAGGGCCAGAAGGATGCCGAACTGGGCCGAGGAGATGGTAGCTCCGGTACTTGGAGACACGAATTTGTTCATACAGAGCTGCTGCATGATCAGCCCGGCAACGCTCATCCCCACACCGGTGCATAGAATGGCCAGCAGCCGGGGCAGCCGGGATATCAGCAGAATCTCAACCTGTTCAAAATCTCCGTTCATCATATTCACCAGACTTAAATCCAGCACGCCTAAAAATAAGGACCAGACTGAGAGTATGAGCAGACATACCGCTAAAACTATTGTGACCTTATATTTTTTCATCATTTCCTCCGATTTTGGTTAGCTTCAGCTAACTTATTGATAAAAAAAGTGCAGCTGCATACCATACTGGACTTACGTGGTATCCACTGCGCGTTACAGACATATTTTGTCATATGATTTTTAAAAAGTCAACATCCAAATATTACCTTTTTTTCTCAATAAGATTTTACTGGTAACCGTTCAGACCGCGGCTCCTCCTCCTGCCGTTACTGTAAATCCCCTCAGAAGAGGAATTATCGCCAACTACACCTTAGCCGCTAAAAAGGTTGTGATAACCGAATTGTCCTTTGATCAGGCTGTTGCATCCCTGTCTTCCGACTATCCGGTTATCGTAGGTATCATCTGGAACGGCTGAAATAACATTCATGTACTCTGTTATTTCAGCCCGATATAGATATGAATCTCCGCATTCTCCATATCCCCGTCCTGGTATTCTTCAAAATCACTTCCAAATGAACGGGGCAGATCCATTTTCCAAAGCTCCTGCCAGAATTCCATAACAGCATTCTGCATATGGCCTTTTACTATGAATCTGGCATATTTACCGGCAGGAATCTTCCTCACAACGGTTCCTTCGGGAATGTTTTCCCCATGATTTACCTCACATGCAACCACTACGGTATAATCGGATTTTTCATCCCCTTCATATTCAGTATAAATCCCCAGCGATTTGCCGTTACTTTTATCTGAGATCGCTTCATAGAAGCCGGCTCCGTAAAATCTCTCCCATAAACCGCCGATAATCTTGCCCATATCCGCGTCCGAATTATTGGTACGGGCCTCCAGACCAACCACTGTCTTTTCCTCTAAATCCATTATTTCATAAGTCATATCATCGTCCTCTTTTCTTTTGATAGACCGATCATATCACTTAAAACACGACATCTGACTGTCATCATTCATACTTTTTCCATATTTCTTTTGCTGTCCTGGCAAACTCCTTTCTCAGTTCAGGCGGCGAAATCAACTCCACCTTGTTTCCAAAACTGAGAAGCCATCCGGCTGAACTTTCCATATCCATAAACCAAAAATGGAATAATAGTTTTCCGTCTTCCTGTTCCTCAAAACTCTCCGGCCCGTATTCTTCAATCAGACGCCATTTAAAATCAGGATCAAATAAGGCGGTAACTTCCACCCCAGGCTGATAAATAGTCTCTTTATCTATGGTAAACTCCGGCAGTTCTCTGGGCTCAAAACCTTCTCCCGTACACCTCAACCCCAAAATCCTGTTCAGTTTAAACATGCGGAAATCCTGCCTTTCCAGACAGTATCCCCAAACGTACCAGGAGGACCACTGGAACACCAGCAGATAGGGTTCCATTTCCCGCACGCTCTCTCCTTTTGGTGCATAATAGGTAAATCCGATTCTCTGCTTCTCCTCAATCGCGGTCTGGATCAGTTCAATTTTAGGCGCCAGGGAGGATTTATACCAGGAAGACAGATCGATCACAATGTGGCTGTCCGGCATCAGCACGCTGGAGTTGCCCGCTGAAAACTTTTCCATCAACTGCTGGTATTTTTTTGTTCCGCACACGCTGTCAAGGCTTCTTAACCCGGCCAGAACCGCCTTCATATCGGAAGAAGTCAGCAGCGTCCTGTCAATTCTGTAACCTTCCATGATGGAGATTCCGCCGTTCTGCCCCTGTGTGGTAACAACCGGTATCCCGGCTTTGCAGATCGCTTCGATATCCCGGTTGATCGTCCGCCTGGACACTTCGAATTTTTCCGCCAGATAAGGAGCGGTAACCTTCTCCTGCTGCAGAAGGATGGCTAGGATTCCGATTAAACGGTCTATTTTCATGACTTCTACTCCCTTTTTAAGTATATTATAAATATTCCAATTCACTGAAGCATTTCACAAACTCTTTAATGCCGTAACCCTCAAATTCCACTTCGATCATCATATCATCTTCCCTGACAACGGCCCCAGTCCCGTATTTTCTATGTTTTACCTGCTTATTAGGGCTTGATAGTTCTGTATTTACGCAGGGTACTGCCGGTTCTGATGTTTTTGGGGCAGGTTCCACCGCTTGACCGGCTCTCAATTCCAGAATCTGCCGTTTCATCTCCTGCAGATTTACAGGCTCATGATTTTCCCCATCATCTTCCTGAATCAGATGTCCGGGAATCATGCGGATATAGGAACTGGCTTCCGGTTCCACCCGGTTATAGCCCGGATTGATATAATAAGACAGTTCCAGTTGATCCTTAGCCCTGGTAATCCCTACAAAAAACAGTCTCCGCTCCTCATCCTCTTCTTCCATACTCTTTGTCCTCAGCGGGATCAGCCCATAGTTAACGCCTATGATGAACACATGGGAAAATTCCAGTCCTTTTGAGGCATGAAGAGTCATCAGTTTGACGGAATCCTCTTCCCTGTTAATCTCCCTTTGAAGAATATTTATACCATATAAGGCGGATGAATTGATAAAATCCCTCATTCCGTCCAGGAAACCCATTTTATTCTCCCGGACATATTCCAGAATGATCTCCATAAGGGTGCAGACCGCCTTTTTATCCTCCTGATAAGCGGCCGATGTGGGATGTATATAGCGGTCAAAATCAAAGTATCCATAAAGCGCCTGAACTTCCTCACATACCGGACACCTCTCTTTAAATTCCAGCATTCTGGAAAGCAGACAGGACCTCCCGCGGTCCTTTTCCCCTATTATTTTCCCAGCTTCTTTTACCGTAAAATGTTCCCCGTACTCCTTATTGCTGAGTGCGTAAATCCCGGATGTCCTGTCGTCAGGGTTCAGAGAATATCGGAATACCTTCATTACCCAATTGAGCACCGGGATGTCATGAATCGTTTTTTTAAGCGACACCTCAAAGGGAATATCATTTCTCTCCAGCACATCTTCTAAAATCTGGGACTGGGTCTGTAGTCTGTAAAACACCGCGATTTCTCTATATGAAATCCCATTTTCATGGAGTTCTTTTATCCTGTCTGCCAGATAACCGGCCTCGCTGAAGGGGTCATAATGGCGTTTTACCAGGATTTTACTGCCTGGTTCCCGGATTCCGGTCAGACCGGAACCGGTTTGGAGGAAGCACCGGGCCGCCTCTAAGATAGAACTGCTGGAGCGGTAATTGATTGGAAGCGACAGCTCCCTGGCATGATAGCGTTTCTTCAGGGTATAAAAAACATTTAATACACTTCCCCGCCAACTGTATATCACCTGGTTGGGGTCCCCCACCGCAAAGAGCCTGGCTCCGCTCTGCTTCATTCTGTCAATAAATGCCAGCTGCATTTCATCGCTGTCCTGTACCTCGTCCAGTATAATCCACCTGAACCCGACCGGAGATTGCTCCAGCAGCATGGTGGTATAAAACAGCAGATCGAAAAAGCTCATCTTGTTCTGTTTTATTTTCTCCATTTTCAGGAGATTTACCAGAATAAACAGATCGTCTTTATATCTGGATACTTTCTTTTCTTCCTCCTGAACCGCCATAGCCTGTTCCAGCCGTTTTTTCAGCCTGTTTTTATATTTAATGTTCAATTTCTCCCTCAGGATCAATTCCATGGCAAGGTCTATCTCTTCATCCGGCTCAATTACCTGGAATTCTTTTGTATACCCGAGAGTTTCCACAGGCAGAACGCTGCGGAGCATCCACAAAGCCACGCTGTGAAATGTCCCGAATCCACATAATTCATCAGAAATAACACTGTTA
This sequence comes from Clostridiaceae bacterium, assembly GCA_018378255.1. Classification (GTDB taxonomy): domain Bacteria; phylum Bacillota; class Clostridia; order Lachnospirales; family Lachnospiraceae; genus CHH4-2. Next base: position 104,627 of record JAGZXV010000002.1, read on the forward strand.
TCCACATGAATTAGCCGTTCTCTGATCTCATTAGCCGCTTTATTGGTAAATGTCAGCACAACCATGTCGCTGTAACTGATCTGTTTTCCATAATGGAGATACAGGATTTTCGCAATCAGGACTGTGGTTTTACCGCTTCCCACATTAGCATTTACCACACAGGCGTCGCTTTCGTCCAGAACAGCCTCTTTTTGGTAAGGATTCAGCCGTTCCAGCTCGTTTTCATACTTCATCCCAACCTCCTACTCCGTTAGATTCTCATACCGTTTTTCAAGTTTATCCCTCACATCGTTCCTGTCCGCTCTCCCTTCATTCACCCTGATTTCCAGCCGCAGGTTCCTGGTCGCATCCGTATAAAAACCAACTATATTAAGGAGACTTTTTCTATTGGTTTCTTCCGAAATCCATTCCTTGTAAAATGGGTTGTCCATAACGAGAACCAGCGTATCCCCATCCGTTTCCACCTCATGAACCGTACTCAAAAACGCAGCAAAGTTTTCTCCGTTTTCCTGCAGATAGGAACAGAATTCTTCCCATTTCTCCTTCAATTCCTTAAACTGGAATGGTTTTTTAATAAATGTGGACGGAGCAAATTCGGCCGTCTTTATATTCCTGGGCGCCTCTGATTCCTCCAGAAGATTTTTAAGCCCCCACAAAACCAGGGATTTATCCAGACGGAAATCACCGATACAGGCAGCACAGCCCTTTTCACAGCGGCAGCCGTCCACCATTTGAACCGCATTTTTAAGAATCTGCGGCAGAAGGTCAAATATCTTCTCAGCATAGCCGAGGCCGCCGATATATTTATCATAGATAAACATTTTCGCTTCAAAGCCGCCCGAAACGCTTAAGTCCAGCACATCCAGGGACATGGTGGTTCCGATATCTTCCTGTTCTGTCATAGTAGCCATCATGGCCGCATTTTTTATGGCATAGCACAACCCTTCAAAATGGTTATTTCTGACTGCCTGTCCATTTGGCCCCTCCTGTATGAGACTTCTGTAAACCCGGGCCACATTATCTGGAATCCGTATCCAGCTGCTTTCCGTTTCAAATGCTTTCGCCAAAGGACGTTCCAGTTGTTCATACCCCAGGTTCTGATGATTATGGAACTGGAGTTTTTTAAACATATGTATCATGTCATTTACATTCACATCGCCAAATGATGCCTTAATCCGCTTGTAATCCAGGCTTTTCTGTTCTTTAATGACCCGGATATCCGTAATTCCCCCCGGCATGGTGTAATAATTACCTTTAAATGGAACCGCATAGGCGGTCTTGCTTTCCAAATCCAGTTTCAGCACCTGATACTGGTTTCCTCCATGCATATAAACCGCGCCGCGATGGATTTCCCTGAACGCCTGCATCTCGTCCATTTCAGTGATCTCTCTGTCATTTTCCTGATTGATCAGCTTGTATCTGGCCTTATCGATATTCCTCAGGCTGAAATCCCCAGCCGGAAAGGAACTGCCGGACCAGGCAAATCTTCCGTTCTGGCCATTAAGCTCCTTGGCCTTGATCAGCACCGGTATCGTTTCTCCCAGATCGGGGAAAACAGCGATATCATCCAAGGTCAGCGGGATTTCCGCAGCGGCCGCCCGGATATGAGCCAGTTCGATCAGCAGATTGTTTTTGTCGATTACCGCGGTTTCGCTTCCCCCTTCAAACAACCAGTCGGGATTGACCGCTATATACTGGTCAAAGGGCAGATTGTCCAGGATCATATAATTGGAGCATCTTTTCTGGTTTCTGCCTGCCCGCCCCGTCTGCTGCCAGAAGGAAGCCCTTGTTCCGGGATAGCCCACAAGTATAGTAGTATCAATCTTTCCGATATCGATTCCAAGTTCCAGAGCATTGGTGGAAATGAGACCGGACAGTTCACCGGATATCATCTTCCGTTCGATCTCCTTTCTCTCCAAAGGAGTATAACCGCCCCGGTATCCTGAAATCTTATCCCCCATAGATTTTCCGAAAAAGCTTTCCGTCTCCAGTTTATCCCTGGCCTCCTTTAAAACCACTTCCACATTTCTTCTGGACTTTGCAAATGCAATGAAGCTGTGATGGTCCTCCACCAGGTCAGGGATCATTTCCGCTGCCACCGTGGCAGTCTGGACCTGTCCATAATACCGCCTGTCCTTTCCCATAATTTTAGGCGGCTGGATCAGCGCATAACTTCGTTCTGCCGCCGGCGAGCCGTCATTTCCAATCTGTTCAAACCTCCGTCCGCAGATTTCCTCTGCCAGTTCCAGCGGATTGGCTATGGTGGCCGAACTGCATAAATACTGAGGAGAAGAATGATAATATCTGCAAACCCGGCCCAAACGCCGGAAAACATTGGCCAAATGCGAGCCAAACGCCCCTCTGTATGTATGAAGTTCATCAATAACGATAAACTTCAGGTTGGAAAAGATAAAATCAAAGCCGTACTTGCTGTGGTTTGGCAAAAATGCGCCGTTGAGCATTTCCGGATTTGTCAGTATTATATTGGCATTTTTCCTGATCCTGCTTCTCTCTCCCACAGGCGTATCCCCGTCATAAACCCCCACGGAAACCCTGTTTTCACCAAAGTATTCCACATACGGAAGAATAGCCCGGTACTGGTCGCTGGCAAGGGCCTTGGTCGGATAGATAAAAACAGCTCTGGAAAGCGGATTCATCAGGATTTCCTGCAGCACCGGAAGGAGAAATCCCAGGGTCTTGCCGCTGGCGGTCGAAGTGGTAATCACCAGATTCTTTCCCTCCATGGCCTCTTCAAACATGCGGGCCTGATGGGAATACAGGCCGGTAAAGCCATGGTCCACAAGATAATCTTTAATCTCCCCGGAAAGGCGGGAAGGATAGGGTGCGTATTCTGCGGGCCGGGCGGGGATTGTTTTTTTATATATGATTAAGTCCTTGATATCCATAAGAATGCTCCTGTCGGTTGATTTCTTTGATTATACTATATTTTTTACATGAAGGGTGAAGGGATTTCTGAAAATCCCTTCACACCTCATGTAAAAAATCTTTGTGTAATAAAATTTCATCAAGTTTAGGTTCTGTCTTATATGTTCAGCCGTTTAAGTTCTGGCAATTGAATTCAATCGTTTTAATTCGGTTGTTTTAATTCACCATTTAAATTCAATCTTTTACCTCCTCTTTTTAAACTCTTTCCTTTAATTTTTTACCCCTATTTTCCTAATTCTCATTCTTTTAATTTCTTTCTTTTAATTTTTTCCTTATAATTTCCGACTTTTTTATCCGCTGTTTTAATCATATCCTTTTAATATCACCAACTCATTATCCACTGCCATTTCCAGAAATCTATGATATAATGTCTCCTGGTATCATTTAATCCGTCCGCCGGACTAAAACGTGTTAAAAAATTGCTTTCTATCAGCTGAGTGTCGTCGCAAGCTCCGCCTTAACATCCGCCGGAATCTCATTAATAAAAATACAATACATAGGAATAAAATACCAAAAGATACCAAATACATACTAAAATGAAAGGTTAACCCAATATGCAAAGAGATTTAACCCAAGGGCCAATTACCGGCACCATGCTGCGCTTTGCGCTCCCCATGATCGCTGGCAACCTGCTCCAGCAATTCTATAATATTGCTGACACACTGATCGTAGGCCGCTACCTGGGCGTCCAGGCCCTGGCCGCCGTTGGTGCAGCTTATACGCTGATGACATTCCTCACATCCATCCTTCTCGGACTCTGCATGGGCAGCGGCGCCGTCTTCTCCCTCAGATTCGGTGAGAAAAATGAAACAATACTCAAACGTTCTATCTTCGTTTCCTTTGTCCTCATCGGCACAGTGGCCCTGATTTTAAATGCCATCGTATTTTTATACATAGACCCCATCATGGGCCTGCTCTGTGTTCCCGGTGAAATCTACGCGCTCATGAGAGAATATCTGTGGACTATATTTTGGGGTATCACCGCCGTTTTCCTGTACAATTATTTTGCCAGCCTGCTCCGGGCCGTGGGAAATTCCTTTATCCCGCTTGTATTTCTGGGCATTTCCGCAGTCCTCAATATCATTTTGGATCTGGTCTTTGTTCTGGTATTTGGCTGGGGCGCCGCAGGAGCCGGGGCGGCTACGGTAATATCCCAATTCGTATCCGGCATCGGAATTTCCCTGTATACTCTCATTAAAATGCCAGAATTCCGCATAAATAAAAGTCATATGCGTTTTGATCACAGCGTGCTAAAAGAAATAGCCGGATTTTCTTTTCTCACCTGTGCCCAGCAATCGGTTATGAACTTCGGAATCCTGATGGTCCAGGGTCTTGTCAACAGTTTCGGGGCCTCAGTCATGGCCGCCTTCGCCGCGGCAGTCAAAATTGATTCATTTGCATACATGCCCGTACAAGACTTTGGAAATGCATTTTCCACCTTTATCGCCCAAAACTATGGGGCAGGCAAACATGACCGGATTAAAAAGGGAATTAAAAGTGCGGTAAAAACTTCCATTCTCTTCTGCCTTATCATATCACTTGTGGTCTGTGTATTCGCAAAACAACTGATGCTGATATTCATCCAACCCCAGGAAACAGAAATTCTGGCGGTAGGCGTTCAGTATCTGCGGATCGAAGGGGCATTTTACTGTGGAATCGGCTGCCTGTTCCTTCTCTACGGCCTTTACCGCGCAGTACGCAAACCGGAAATGTCCGTGATCCTCACGGTTATATCACTCGGCACCAGGGTAATCCTGGCTTACATTCTGTCTGCCGTTCCGGCTATTGGAGTCGTTGGAATCTGGGCTGCGGTTCCGATTGGATGGGTTTTGGCGGATTTGGTGGGATTTCTGTATTACAAACTCCGAGTTGGAGGCGGTAAAATTGGGATTTAGGGGAGAAAGTTACGCAGGAAAGCGGGGCGGAGGGATGACGGAGAACCAGGGCGGGAACCGGAACGGAGGAACCAAACGATACAGGGATCTGATTCCAACCGTTAAGTGGAACTAAGGCTCCCAGCATGAAAAAGAGG
>JAGZXV010000064.1 GCA_018378255.1 Clostridiaceae bacterium
GCCCATTCACGGTAAACTCCTGATGACTTTACCGTTCAGGGGCATCTCAGAAACTGATTCGGAATTTCAGTTTCTGCCCGCCTTTTTTCCTTCTGAAAACCTAAGTTCCACTATACGGTCTCCACAGGATCCCCGTTACCTTTGATCCGCCCCTTGGGCCGCCTGGCCTTATCTTCCGCCCCAGGTTCCACTTCTTACAGGCTGTGCACTGAGTGCGCTGTATATAATAAAGATTTTTGTGGGGAGAAGGGGAGAAAAAGCAAAGAAGAGTTTTTGGAAGATTTACTCCCTGCTCCATAGCCCCGTCTTTCGTCCGCCGTCCCGCCCCGCTTTCCTGCGTAACTTTTTTCAATAAAAAGTCCACCCCGCCCTCATTTACTTTTGGTTGACAGATCGTTGTATATCATGTACAATCAGAAGCAAAATATTAAAAAACAGGAGTTGATTTTTTTGGATTCGAGTGACGTCAAACAGTTGCTTGCGATTATTATTTTACTATGTCTTTCCGCATTTTTTTCATCAGCAGAGACAGCTCTTACCACGGTAAACAGGATACGTATCCGTACATTGGCAGAGGCCGGAGATAAAGCAGCGGTTACCTTGACAAAGGTGATCGAGGACCAGGGTAAGATGCTGAGCGCAATTCTCATCGGTAACAATATTGTAAACCTGTCCGCATCTTCTTTGGCGACAACCTTTACGATTCATGTATTTGATAACAGGGCAGTTGGTATTGCAACCGGTATCTTAACATTAGTGATCCTTGTTTTTGGGGAGATCACGCCTAAGACCTTATCCACCATTTATTCAGAAAAGATTGCATTAAAGTATGCGGGCGTAGTGTATGCATTGATGTACTTGTTAACGCCCGTTATTTATGTTGTAAATAAATTATCTCTCGGCTTTTTGCTGCTGTTACGGATTAATCCCAATAAAAAGCAGGATGCGATAACAGAAGATGAGCTGAGGACTATCGTGGAAGTGAGCCATGAGGAAGGTGTCATTGAATCGGAAGAGAAGAAGATGATCACCAATGTGTTTGACTTTGGGGATTCTTTAGCCAAGGATATCATGGTGCCCAGAATCGATATGGTGTTTGTAGATGTAAATATGACATACGACCAGCTTTTAGAACTGTACAAAGAGGAACGCTTTACCCGTATGCCGGTTTATGAGGAAACTACGGACAATGTTATCGGCATTATTAATATGAAAGACCTGCTTCTGCTGGAAGACAAGGAGAATTTTTCTGTCCGGGATTATCTGCGCCAGCCTCTTTACACCTATGAATTTAAGAAGACGGCAGAGCTTATGGTGGAGATGCGCCAGACATTTAATAATATCGTGATTGTGCTGGATGAATACGGGGCCACGGCAGGTCTTATTACGCTTGAAGATATGCTGGAAGAGATTGTGGGCGAAATCCGTGACGAATACGATGAAGACGAAGAAGAGAGCCTGATAGAACTGGCGCCGGGGGAATATCTGGTGGAAGGTTCCATGAAGCTGGATGATTTAAATGATCTTCTGGATTTGGAACTGGAATCGGATGATTATGATTCCATCGGAGGTTTGGTCATAGGGCTTTTAGACCATCTGCCTGACGAGGGAGAAGAAGTAACTCATGAGGGCGTGCGGCTGGTGGTTGAAAAAGTGGAGAAGAACAGGATCGATACCATTCACATGTATATCCTGGAGCCGGAAGAACAGGCGGAAGACAACAAAAGCGCCTGACAGCACAGGTTCCGTTTTTCTGTCATCCATGAGGACAGCAGAAAAACGGTGTGCAGGCCGGGGCTGGGAAATGAATTTTCAAACACGCTCTAGCTCATCATACCGCCGACTGTGCCGCTCAATGCGCAGATGGCCAGTGTGGTTCCGATCTGTGTGATATCTCCGTTCAGCCCTTTTCCCATTATCATGGACACCAGAAACAGAACCAGAAAATACAGAGCGCCCAGTAAAAAGCCCCAGAAAAAACGGCGCTGCCGGATTCCTTTTCCCATAAGAAAACCGCCGAACAGACAGGTGATGATATAGATGGCATTGACTGCAATAACCACCTGGCTTTCCTTTAAACGCAGCTTGTATAGGGCGAATGCGGAGACAACGAGAAGGATGCCTGTCAGCAGATAGGAAAAAAGAAGGGATCTGAGTACCACTTTCATTTTTGAGTTTGCCATTTGTGAACTCCTTTATGAGATTACTATGCTTCAATATATTCTTTCAGGCGTTGAGATATGTCCCAAGTTACCTAAAAAACTTGCGCTCGGGAAGAACATGTGATATAATTTTCAGGACTTCAAACAATTCGCGAGGCGAACTGAATAAACCAGGAGGGTGATAGATATGAAACATGTGAAAACTTTAAACAAAAACACACTGAAAGATACAATGAAAAAGGGCGGATGCGGTGAATGCCAGACTTCTTGCCAGTCAGCCTGCAAAACATCTTGTACAGTAGGAAACCAGAGCTGCGAGAACGCCGACAGATAGTTGCTGTTTGGGATTTTGCAGTTTACATAAGGTGACCGGGAAGTAATAAGATAAGGCAGATAAGATATGACCCCTATGGTCGGCCAGATCGTAGGGGTCTTTCGCTTGTTTTTCCGGATGTTTGAAAAATCAGGCGGAGTTTCGCAAGCGAAGCTCTTTTTTATTCCATAGGAAAGTTTGTCCTATGGAGTGATAAGACCCTTATCTGTTTGAATATGCGCAGATTCCAATCAGAGATTGGGCGCCAGACAAGGAGAATATTTGTGATTCATCAGTATAAAAATAACGGCTATAACATTGTTTTAGATGTCAACAGCGGCTCTGTTCATGTGGTGGACGATGCCGTATATGATGCGATAGAAGCGGCAGCTTCCATTATGCCGGAACTTGAGAGCGCACAGGAACTTCCGGGGGAGGCAGTTTCAGCGGTCAGAGAGGCCCTCGGCGGACGGTATGAGGAAACATTGATCCAGGAAAGCCTGGATGATATTCAGGAATTAATTGATGCAGAGGAGCTGTTTACGAAAGATGTATACCAGTCCTATGTGACTGATTTTAAGAAGAGGGAGACTGTGGTTAAGGCGTTATGTCTCCACATCGCCCATGACTGCAATCTGGCCTGCCGGTATTGTTTTGCCGAAGAGGGCGAATACCATGGGCGCAGAGCGCTTATGAGTTTTGAGGTGGGAAGGAAGGCTTTGGACTTTTTGATTGCCAATTCCGGCAGCCGCAGAAACTTAGAAGTGGACTTCTTTGGCGGCGAACCGCTGATGAACTGGGAAGTTGTTAAACAGTTGGTGGAATACGGACGCTCAAAAGAGGCAGAATATAATAAGAGGTTCCGTTTTACCTTGACAACCAATGGAATTTTGTTAGACGATGAGGTGATGGAATTCTGCAACAGGGAGATGAGCAATGTGGTGCTCAGCCTGGACGGCAGAAAGGAGATCAATGATCTGATGCGCCCGTCCAGAAACGGAAAGGGCAGTTATGATATCATTGTTCCCAAATTCCAGAAGTTTGCAGAAAGCCGGAAACAGATGAATTATTATGTGAGGGGAACATTTACGCGCAACAACCTGGATTTCTCTCAGGACGTGATTCATTTTGCAGACCTTGGATTTAAACAGATGTCCATTGAGCCGGTTGTTTCTCTTCCGGAAGAGCCGTATTCAATCCGGGAAGAAGATCTGCCTAAGATTATGGAAGAATATGATAAGCTTGCGGTTGAGTACATTAAGAGAAAAAAAGAAGGAAGAGGCTTTAATTTCTTCCATTTCATGATAGACCTGCAGCAGGGGCCGTGTGTGGCAAAACGGCTGGCAGGATGCGGATCAGGTACGGAATACCTGGCCGTGACGCCATGGGGGGATCTGTATCCATGCCATCAGTTTGTTGGCGAAGACGGATACCTTCTGGGTAATGTGGATACCGGAGTTACCAATACTGCGGTCAGAGATGAGTTTAAACTCTGCAATGTGTATGCAAAGGATAAGTGCAGGGACTGTTTTGCCAGATTTTACTGCAGCGGAGGCTGTGCGGCCAATTCCTTTAAATTCCACGGTTCCATTACAGATGCGTATGATATCGGGTGCGAGATGCAGAAGAAGCGGATTGAGTGCGCAATTATGATTAAAGCGGCATTAGCCGACGAATAGAAAGAGGAGAACAAAATCATGAAGAACAACAAAGGAAAAGGCCTGATTGGCCTGCTGATTCTGTTGGTTGCCATTGGCGTGTTCGGATATTTTGGTTATGATACGATGGACGATATCAAACTTGGTCTGGACTTAGCAGGTGGTGTCAGCATTACTTATCAGGCTGTTGATCCGGACCCAAGCGCAGAGAGCATGTCGGATACGATTTACAAGCTGCAGCAGAGGGTACAGAACTACAGTACAGAAGCTGAAGTTTATCAGGAAGGCAGCAACCGTATTAACATCGATATTCCTGGCGTATCGGATGCCAACGCTATTTTGGAAGAGCTGGGCAAACCAGGCTCCCTCATTTTTACGGATGAGAATGGACAGCAGTTATTGACCGGTGACCAGGTGGCTTCTGCAAAGGCGGTAATCGGCGAGCAGAACGGTGTTAAGAAATATATGGTCAGCCTGACCTTTACTCCGGAAGGCACCAAAGCGTTTGCAGATGCGACGACTGCCAATGTAGGCAAGAGAATTGCTATTATTTACGATGGAAAAGTTTATTCCAATCCGGTTGTGCGTGAGGCAATCACAGGAGGCGAATGCCAGATTGACGGTATGACTGATTATGAAGAAGCTGAAAACCTGGCAGCTACCATCCGTATCGGTTCCTTGTCCCTGGAACTGGAAGAACTCCGTTCCAACGTAGTAGGTGCAAAATTAGGACAGGAAGCCATTTCAACCAGCTTAAAAGCAGGTGCTATCGGATTCGCAATTGTCGCTGTATTTATGATTATTGTGTATCTGGTTCCTGGCCTTGCGGCTGTATTGGCCCTGTGTCTGTATGTAGGTGTCATTCTGATTACACTGGCGGCATTTGAAATTACCCTTACCCTTCCGGGTATTGCCGGTATCGTGCTTTCCATCGGTATGGCGGTGGATGCCAATGTCATCATTTTCACACGTATCAAAGAAGAGATCGGACTTGGAAAGACCGTTCATTCAGCTATTAAAACAGGTTTTAACAAAGCTCTGTCCGCAATTATCGACGGCAACATCACAACGTTAATCGCAGCGGTGGTGCTGTTCTGGAGAGGTTCCGGTTCTGTTAAAGGCTTTGCGGCAACCCTGGCAATGGGTATTGTGCTTTCCATGATCACCGCATTGTTCATTACCAAATTTGCTTTATACGGCTTATATGAAATCGGATTCCAGAATCCTAAGTTCTACGGAATCAAGAAGGACAGCAAGATAATTGATTTCCTTGGCAAGAAAAAACTCTGCTTTGCGATTTCACTCATCATGGTGCTGGCAGGTTTTGTATTTATGGGAGTGAATACCAGTGCGATCGGATCACCATTTAACTACAGCATGGAATTTAAGGGCGGAACTTCCACCAATGTAACCTTTAACGAAGATCTGTCTCTGGAAGATATCTCTTCCAAAGTAGTTCCACTGGTATCTCAGGTGACAGGCGATCCTGAAGTCCAGACCCAGAAGGTTGCAGGAACCAATGAAGTTATTATTAAAACAAAGACTTTATCTGTAGAACAGCGTCAGGCTCTCAGCGAATCCATGGTTCAGAACTTCGGCGTGGAAGCTGAGAAGATTACAGCGGAAAGCATTTCCGGTGCGGTCAGCAATGAGATGAAGAGAGATGCAGTGGTGGCGGTTGTCATCGCAACGATCTGTATGCTGATCTATATCTGGTTCCGTTTTAAAGACATCAAGTTTGCGGCCAGTGCAGTTTTGGCTCTTCTTCACGACGTGCTGGTGGTTATCACCTTCTATGCGGCGGCAAAATGGTCGGTTGGCTCCACATTTATCGCATGTATGCTGACTATAGTGGGTTATTCCATCAACGCAACGATCGTTATTTTCGACCGTATCCGTGAGAATATGGCTGCCAAGACCAATAAACAGTCTTTGGCTGAGGTCGTGAATCTGAGTATCACACAGACATTTACAAGAAGTATCAATACTTCTTTAACCACCTTTATCATGGTATTTGTATTATTCCTTTTGGGAGTTTCTTCAATCCGTGAATTTGCTCTTCCGCTGATGGTGGGTATTGTCTGCGGAACTTATTCATCCGTTTGTGTAACCGGTGCTCTGTGGTATGTCATGACTATGGCAAAGCAGAAGAAAAAAGAAATCTAATAGACGGGATGTACGATGGAATATAAAATCATAGCGAGAGACGGACGTGCCAAAAGTGCGGAGATGAAAACCGTTCATGGTACGGTCCAGACTCCTGTGTTCATGAATGTAGGTACCGTTGCCGCCATTAAAGGGGCGGTATCTACTGATGATTTAAAGGGGATTAATACTCAGATTGAGCTTTCCAACACCTATCATCTGCATGTGCGCACAGGAGATCAATTAATTAAAAAATTCGGCGGACTTCATAAGTTTATGAACTGGGACAGGCCGATTCTTACGGATTCCGGCGGTTTTCAGGTATTTTCTCTGGCCGGATTGAGAAAGATAAAAGAAGAAGGCGTTCATTTCAACTCCCATATTGATGGAAGAAAGATCTTTATGGGGCCGGAAGAAAGCATGCAGATCCAGTCCAATTTAGGATCTACCATTGCAATGGCTTTCGACGAGTGCCCGCCCAGCCATGCGGATTATGATTATATTAAAAAATCCGTAGACAGGACGACCAGATGGCTTGAACGGTGCAGGGCGGAGATGGACCGTTTGAATTCCCTTCCCGAAACCATTAACAGGCAGCAGCTGCTGTTCGGTATCAATCAGGGCGGCGTTGTGGATGAAATCCGTATTGAACATGCCAAAACCATTGCGGCCATGGATATGGACGGTTATGCGGTAGGCGGTTTGGCCGTCGGCGAAAGCCACGAAGAAATGTATCATATTCTGGATGTGACGGTTCCCCATCTGCCGTCGGATAAACCGACGTATCTGATGGGCGTTGGTACGCCGGCCAATATACTGGAAGGGGTGGACAGAGGGGTTGATTTCTTCGACTGCGTATATCCCAGCAGAAACGGACGCCATGGACATGTTTACACCAATCATGGAAAGCTGAATCTGTTTAACCAGCAGTATGAACTGGACCCGCGGCCCATTGAAGAAGGCTGTCAGTGTCCGGCGTGCCGGTCTTACAGCCGGGCTTATATCAGGCATCTGTTTAAAGCGAAGGAGATGCTTGGAATGCGATTATGCGTCTTGCATAATTTGTATTTTTATAATACAATGATGGAAGAGATTCGCGATGCGATCAGAGAGCAGCGCTATGCGGAATACAAAGCCAAAAAACTGGCTGGCATGGCGGCAGGGCAAGGCGAGAGATAAAACGGTTTTGCCATGAGAAGAGAGGAATACGCCACCATGCGGCATAACGCGGCAAATCGGCGGTTCTTATATTGAAGGAGGAAGTTTTTATGTTAACAGCATCAAACCTTATGAGCGGTCCTGGATTCTGGATTATGTATGCCGTCTTAATTTTCGGACTCATGTATTTTATGGCAATCAGGCCTCAGAAGAAAGAAAAGAAGAGAATGCAGGAACTTATGGCCAGTATTGCGGTGGGAGACAGCATTTTAACTACCAGCGGTTTCTACGGTGTGGTAATTGATATGACTGATGATACTGTGATTGTTGAATTCGGCAATAACAAGAACTGCCGTATTCCTATGCAGAAACAGGCGATTGTACAGGTTGAAAAGCCGGAACTTTAAGAATGAGAGCATTGCCAGGAATGGCAGTGCTTTTTATTTTAATGTGATCCGGCGCCGGGATATCCGGTGCGTTAAAGGCGGTGAAGTTTTTGGTACTGTTTGGGCGAGAGACCGGTCCTCTGTTTAAAAATTCTGCTGAAATGCGCCTGGTTGGAATAACCGGAAAGGAATGCGGCTTCTTCAACCGTACAGTTTTGATGAAGAAATTCCTTGGATTTTTCCAGCCGGTAACGTATGATATACTCTCCCGGGGATTCCTGGCAGATATCATGGAAGAGATGGTATAATGCCGCTTTGCTTAAAAGAAATCTGCGGCACAGATCGTCAACGGTCAGTTCGTTTGAATAATTGCTGCTGATATAAGAGATGATCTGGTAAAATATTTTATGGTCCTCAGAACCGGAAAACAGCAGCTTATGGTATTCCCGATATCTCCGGTTGATAAAAAGGAGAAGCTGGGCCAGTAAAAGTTTTTTTGATAATTCACATCCATAGACCGTTCCGGGATCGGAAGTATGATAATGAAGCAGCTGTTCCAGACAGGCAGCCGCTTCTTTTTTGTGTTCTTCGCAGGAGAGAGGCAGAAACTGAGGGCTGTTGACATTGCGGTAAATAAAGCATTCCTGCAAATCTGCATCAAAAGAAAAACCGGAGAGATATTCCGGTGAGAAAAAAAGTACATAACGGCAGCAGGGCCGGCTTATGTTTGTCCGGATACAGTGAAGATCCATATGATTCAGCAGCAGAAAACAGCCGGGCGGAACCAGCAGGGTTTGATCCTCCAGCTCGCAGATGATTTCATCTGTCAGAGAAAAAACAATTTCAAACTGGCTGTGGATATGAAAGGGCTTTTTTGATGAAATAATATCAGACTTATATTTTATTGAAAAATCGTCCTGAAGTCTGGCGCTGTATTTTAATAATTCTTTTTTCATGTTTTACCTTAAAAATGATACCGTGTATTTGGATATAAAATGCAAAAAAATTTTTAGGAAACGCAAAGCAATTCTTTTATCCATAGTATAACATGAGTGTATTAAAAATGAAAGGTTGTGAGATATTCCTATGAATTACAGCGAAAAAGTGTATGAGTTATTGGAATTGCTGGAAGATGGCCTGGTTGGGGAAATAGAAGAAGAAAAGGCCGGGCGGATAAAAAAAGCGCTGAATTATGAGGCCGTTGAAAAGATACCGCTGCGCGTGATTTATCCGAACCGGTCAGGTTATGAACCCGCTTCCATGGAGTGCATCCATCAGGATATGGATGCCATGATGTATAATGAATTAATTAAATGCCTTCCTGTTATAGAACTGCGGGATGATTCAGTTCCCATGATCCGGGCCAATTACGGAACCGGAACGCTTCCGTCACTCTTTGGAGCAAAGTACAGAATAATGGGAAACAACATGCCGTGGGTATCCCATCTTACCCAGGATGAAATTGACGGTTTTATCCGAGACGGAATGCCAAAATTAAGCGGCGGCCTGAGCGGCAGGGTGACGGCAACCCATGAGCATTATCACAAACGCCTGGCGGAATTCCCAAAATGCAAAAAGTACATAAGAGTATATCATGCGGACCTGCAGGGGCCTTTTGACGTGGCGCATCTGCTTTGGGGGAGCGGTATCTATATGGAAATGTACGATGATCCGGACCGGGTAAAAGCCTTTTTAAATGTGGTTACGGATACTTATATTGCCTACATGAAACAAATTCTGCAGGAGACAAATGCAGAGACAGGAGATGGCTATCACTACCATTGGTCCAGCATTTATAAAGGCAGAATCACCCTGCGGGAGGATAGCAGCGTCAATCTCTCCAGGGAATTTTATGAGGAATTTATTAAACCCTGCAATGAAAGAATTGCAGATGCCTTTGCCCCTATCACCATGCATTTTTGCGGTAGGGCGGACCAATGGGTACACAGTCTCATTGATACCCGCAATATACAGGGGCTTAACTTTGGCTATATGCCGGGGAAATTTGATAATGAGTTTTTAAAATTCATTCATAAAGCGTGCTGTCAAAAAGGCGTTTCTGTTCAGGACTATAAGTGCAATGAAGAAGAATTCCGGGTTTTGGACAGAAGCATTTTTGAAACCGGAATCACTTATGGGGTTAATGTAAAGAGCTTTGAGAATGCGGCCGCAATTTGAAAAAGAATTCCACAGCGCCGGGATATGTGGTACAATTTAGTCTGGATAAAGTATGACGGATTGAATCTGGCCTGATGGAGGAATTAAAATGATAAAGAATATTGTGTTTGATATGGGAAAAGTCCTGGTAGGGTATGATACGATGCGGGTTTGCAGGCAGTATATGGAGGACGAAGAGGATCGGGAACTGGTATGTACGGCGGTGTTCGTATCGCCGGAATGGCTGCTTTTGGATATGGGAGTGATATCTGAGGAAGAGGCATTGGATAGAATTTATAAACGTCTTCCGGCAAGACTGCATGAAAAGGCCAGACTTTGTATGGAGCATTGGTCGGATTACTGCATGTGGCCGATTGAAGGGATGGAAGAAATCATCAAGAATTTAAAAGGGAAAGGATATGGGATTTATCTCTGCTCCAATGCCTCTATGAGGCTTCCCAAACTGTATAAAAAGGTGATTCCTGGAATTGAGTACTTTGACGGCGTCATATTTTCAGCTTCGGTGAAATGCATTAAACCCCAGCGGCAGATTTATGAGATTCTGTTTTCCCGCTTTGGGCTCAAACCGGAAGAATGCTTTTTTGTGGATGATATGCAGCTCAACATCGACGGGGCCAGGGAATGCGGCATGGACGGATATTGTTTTGAGGATGGGGATATTGAAAAGCTGAAAGGTGTTTTGTATGGACTGTAAAGATGAAATCAGAATCATTCCCACCACCGGGCGCAATAACTGCGGCGGACGCTGCATTATTCAGGCGCATGTCAGGGATGGCAAGATTGTAAAATTGACTACGGATACAAAAGAAGCCGCAGGCAGCGGCGTGCCGCTTGGCGCCTGTGCCCGGGGGTTGAATTATCATAAGACATTTTTGGGAGAAGACCGGCTCCGCTATCCTATGAAACGGGTCGGAGAAAGAGGAGAAGGGCGGTTTGAACGGATATCCTGGGAAGAGGCTGTGGATACGATTGCTGAAGAATGGGTCCGCATACGGGATACTTACGGTCCTGGCTCCAGATATGTGAATTATGCCACCGGGGTCAGCGCCCTCATGAGGGGCAATGAACTGGCTAAACGGCTTCTTAGCCTGGACGGCGGTTTTTTGGACTATTATAATTCCTACAGTACGGCGTGCATCAGACAGGCCACGAACTTGATGTACGGAACCGGAGAGACGGGAAACAGCCTGGAAGACCTGATGAACACGAATCTGATTATCCTGTGGGGACATAATCCTGCTGAGACAAAGTTTGACAGCGGAACCATGTATTATTTGAAAAAGGCAGTGGAAAAAGGAATCCCGGTTGTCGGTGTGGATCCCAGGAAAAATGATACCATACGGCAGCTGGGGGCAGAATGGATCCCGGTCCGCCCGGCTACTGACAGCGCTATGATGGATGCAATGGCATACGTGATTATGGAAGAAGGCCTTCAGGACCAGGAATTTCTGGACCGCTGCTGCATCGGGTTTGACGCCTTACATATGCCGGAGGGAATTGATCCGTCGGAATCTTATCTTTCTTATTTGTACGGAGAAAAGGACGGTATCAGGAAAAACCCGGAATGGGCGGAACAGATAACTGGAGTTTCCGCTGAGGTGATCCGGTCTTTGGCGGTAAGATATGCTTTGGCAAAACCGGCTGCGCTGATCCAGGGATACGGAGCCCAGCGCCATGCTTATGGGGAACAGAGCGCCAGAGGAGGGATTTTACTGGCGTGTATGACTGGAAATGTGGGGATTTCAGGAGGATGGGCCAGCGGAACCGCAGACTGTACCCGGCATAAAAATCCGGAATTCCCGTGCCCGCCCAACCCATACCAAAAGAAAATACCGGTATTTTTATGGACAGAAGCGGTGGAACGTGGTCATGAGATGACAGAACTGGACGGGGTGACAGGAGGAAATAAGCTGGATTCGGATATTAAGATGATCATCAATCTGGCTGGTAACTGTCTGGTGAACCAGCACAGCGATATCAACAGGACTGTTGAGCTGCTAAAGGATACGAAAAAGTGCGAATTCATTCTATGCAGCGACCTTTTTATGACATCCAGCGCCAAATTTGCCGATATTCTGCTGCCAGGCACTTCCATGTTTGAAAGTGAGAATATAACGATGCCCTGGCTGTACGGAGATTTCCTGGGTTTCAGCAATCAAGTGGTCAAGCCGTTATATGAAAGCCGGTTTGAATACGGCTGGCTGGCAGAGGTGGCCGGGAAACTCGGTTTGGGAGAAGAATTCACCCAGGGGCGGACCGCCGGCGGATGGCTGGAATTTCTGTATTATGAGCTTAAGAAAACAGAAAATGAACTGCCGGACTATGAGACATTTAAATCGGCCGGGATCTACCGGTATCAGAACAATCCCCGGATCATTGCGTTTGAAAAAGAGTGCCGGGATCCGGAACAATATCCCTTTCCAACGGAAAGCGGCAAAATAGAAATTTTTTCATCCAAAATATACAGGACAGAATACAAAGAGTTTGTCCCGGCAATCCCCGGATACGTGGAGCCGCCGGAGGGCCCTGCCGATCCATTGGCCGGGAAATATCCGATCCAGCTGATCGGATGGCATACGAAAAGGCGCTGTCACAGCATTCATGACAACAATAAAGACCTGCACAGGCTGGATCCCCAGACACTGCGGATGCATCCGGCGGACGCTTCCAGGCGGCAGATTAATGACGGGGACATTGTCCTGGTATGGAATGACCGCGGAAGAATAAAAGTTCCGGTAACAGTGACAGAAGATATCTTGGAAGGGGTTGCCGCCCTGTCGCAGGGCGCCTGGTATCAGCCGGATCAGGATGGTACCGATCTTGGAGGCTCCATCAATGTGCTCACGTCCCAGAGGCCCACTGCCTGTGCAAAGGGAAATCCGCAGCACACAAATCTGGTGGAGATCGGCAAGTTGACGTATCCGCATTTGGTGCTATAATGTATTTATATATGTACATAGATTAGGGGATAAAGGGATAGAGACGTGGAAAATATAGTTAGAAAATCAATCAATGAGAACTCGGAATACATAAAAACGGCCGCTAACATGGCCTGGCCTGCGGTGCTGGAATCATTTTTCGTGGCATTTGCAGGCATGGTGGATTCCCTGATGGTCAGTTCCATCGGGGCTTATGCGGTGGCTGCGGTAGGTCTGACTACCCAGCCTAAATTTATCGGCCTGGCATTATTCATTGCCAACAATGTGGCGGTTTCAGCCATTGTGGCGAGGAGGAAAGGGCAGCAGGACAGGAAGAGCGCCAATCAGACCATGATGATTTCTCTCATGTATGTGGTCATTTTGGGAACGCTCATCAGCGCGGCCTGCGTGTATTTCGCAGATCCTATTATCAATTTATGCGGCGCCGGACCGGATACTCATGAGAGCGCAGTTATCTACTTCCAGATTATCATGGGCGGCATGATGTTTAATATCATATCCTTAGCGATTAATGCAGCACAGCGCGGTTCAGGCAAGACTAAGATTGCCATGAAAACCAATGTGACGGCCAATGTAGTCAACATGATCGGCAATTACCTGCTGATTGGCGGCAATTTCGGATTCCCGGCCCTTGGAATCCGGGGCGCGGCTTTGGCTACCGTTTTCGGAACCTTTGTGGCCTGCTGTATGAGCATCGCATCCATTTTGTCTAAAGACAGTTTTGTCAGCATTCCTTATATAATAAAAGAGAGAATAAAGCCTACCATAGCGCCCATGCGCAGTATGGTACGAATCGGTTCCAATATTTTTATTGAGCAGATCCTCATGAGGGTGGGCTTTATGTCGGTTGCCGTGATGACTGCAAAGTTGGGAACAGAGGCATTTGCGGCTCACCAGGTGGGCATGAATGTTATGAGCCTGTCCTTTTCATTTGGAGATGGAATGCAGGTGGCCGCTGTTGCGCTGATCGGCCAGAGTTTGGGAGAACAAAACCCGGAGATGGCCAAAT
Organism: Clostridiaceae bacterium; assembly: GCA_018378255.1. GTDB lineage: Bacteria > Bacillota > Clostridia > Lachnospirales > Lachnospiraceae > CHH4-2. The sequence goes on from JAGZXV010000064.1 coordinate 13,949, forward strand.
TATACGGAAAGATCTGTCAGCGGATGGGCAATGTGATATCCGTTATTTTATCCATTTTTTATCTGCTCTGCGGGCACTTCCTGTTCAGTCTCTATTTTGAAGAGGAACATATCATAGCCATGGGGGTTATGATCATGAAGGTTGTTATGGTGATCGTCCTGCTTCAGATCGCCCAGGTGATCTATATGGGATGTCTGAGAGGCGCCGGAGATGTATTCTTTACCACTGTGGCATCGACAATCAGCGTCACTCTGGTCCGGCCGCTGTTTTCCTATCTGTTCTGTTATACGATGGGGATGGGGCTGATCGGGATCTGGCTGGGGATTGTATCGGACCAGTTCTGCCGTTTTCTGCTGACTACGTGGAGATTTAAGTCGGGGGCGTGGACAAAGGTGAAGATTTGATGCGGGCGGGGAATCCGGTTTGGACTCATAAAAACCCGATATATATTTACGGCGTATCATAACACCAGGTTATGATCCTGATTCCAATCTTGTATATCACAATCGGTAAAAATCACATGGTAACAGTTGAAATCTCCTGGTAAATGCGATATTATGTAAAGAAACAATTGCGGCATAACCGCGAGAAATGAAGAATAAGGGAGACATTTGTATGGATTATAATGTTGTTACCATTCCAGGCGATGGGATCGGACCGGAAATTGTCCGGGAAGCCTGTAAGGTTTTAGACAAAGTGGGCCAGATATATGGCCATACATTTAATTATACCCAAGTGCTGATGGGAGGATGTTCCATCGACGCTTACGGAGTGCCTCTTACGGATGAGGCATTGGAAACAGCGAAAAAGAGTGATGCGGTTCTGCTCGGCGCCGTCGGCGGCAATGTGGGCAATTCCAAGTGGTACGATGTGGCGCCAAACCTGAGACCTGAAGCAGGATTGTTAGCCATCCGCAAAGGTCTTAATTTATTTGCCAATATCCGTCCCGCATATCTCTATAAAGAGCTGGCAGAAGCGTGTCCGCTGAAGAAAGAGATTATCGGAGACGGTTTCGATATGGTGATCATGAGAGAACTGACAGGCGGCATTTACTTCGGAGAGCGTCATACGGAGGAAGTGGACGGGGTTTTAAAGGCCACCGATACCCTTACCTATGACGAGAATGAAATCAGAAGAATTGCCGTTAAAGCATTTGATATCGCCATGAAGCGCAGAAAACAGGTGATAAGCGTGGATAAGGCCAACGTGCTGGATTCTTCCAGACTTTGGAGAAAAGTGGTGGAAGAAGTGGCAAAGGATTACCCGGAAGTTGCATTAAGCCATATGCTGGTGGACAACTGTGCGATGCAGCTGGTGATGAATCCGGGGCAGTTTGATGTGGTGCTGACAGAGAACATGTTCGGGGATATTTTGTCGGATGAGGCCAGCATGATTACCGGCTCCATCGGTATGCTGTCATCAGCCAGTTTAAATGAAAGCAAATTCGGTATGTACGAGCCGAGCCATGGTTCCGCTCCTGACATAGCGGGTAAAGATATTGCGAATCCGATTGCAACCATTCTTTCGGCAGCTATGATGCTCCGCTATTCCTTTGACCTTGACAAAGAAGCAGATGCCATAGAAGCGGCGGTTCAGAAGGTGCTGACAGAAGGCTACCGCACTGTGGACATCATGTCAGAAGGATGTGTTCAGACCGGCACTGTGAAGATGGGTGATCTGATTGCAGAACGGATCGGATAAAGAGAACAGGAATGGAGGATTAAGATGAAAAGTGATAATGTAAAATGTGGGATGCAGCAGGCACCGCACCGTTCCTTATTTAACGCGTTAGGCATGACAAAGGAGGAGATGGAAAAGCCTTTAGTGGGCATTGTCAGCTCCTATAACGAGATAGTTCCGGGTCATATGAACCTGGATAAGATTGTGGAAGCAGTGAAGCTGGGAGTTGCCATGGCAGGCGGAACTCCTGTGGTATTTCCGGCAATCGCTGTGTGCGACGGTATTGCCATGGGCCATATCGGAATGAAATATTCCCTGGTTACCAGGGATCTGATTGCAGATTCCACGGAATGTATGGCGCTGGCCCATCAGTTTGACGCCCTGGTTATGGTTCCCAACTGTGATAAGAACGTTCCGGGACTTTTGATGGCTGCGGCCCGCGTCAACATACCCACCGTGTTCGTCAGCGGCGGTCCAATGTTAGCAGGCCATGTACACGGACAGAAAACCAGCCTTTCCAGCATGTTTGAAGCCGTAGGTTCCTATACGGCAGGCACCATGAGCGCGGAAGAAGTGGAGGAGTTTGAGAATAAAGCCTGTCCTACCTGCGGTTCCTGTTCCGGCATGTATACGGCCAACAGCATGAACTGTCTGACAGAGGTTTTAGGCATGGGATTACAGGGCAACGGAACCATTCCGGCTGTTTATTCCGAGCGTATCAAGCTGGCAAAGCACGCAGGCATGGCGGTGATGGAGATGTACAGAAAGAATATCTGTCCCCGGGATATCATGACTAAGGAAGCGTTTATGAATGCGCTTACCATGGATATGGCGCTGGGATGCAGCACCAACAGCATGCTCCATCTTCCGGCGATTGCCCATGAGGCAGGTGTGGAGATCAATGTGGACATTGCCAATGAAATCAGCTCCAAGACCCCGAATTTGTGCCATCTGGCGCCGGCAGGCCATACATATATTGAAGAATTGAATGAAGCCGGCGGCATTTACGCCGTCATGAATGAGATCAGCAGGCTGGGACTTCTGAACCTGGACTGCATGACAGTGACGGGAAAGACCGTTGGTGAGAATATTAAAAATTGTTTGAACAAGAATCCGGAAGTGATCCGTCCTGCTGATAATCCATATTCGGCAACCGGAGGAATTGCCGTTCTCCGCGGCAACCTGGCTCCTGATTCCTGTGTTGTGAAGCGTTCGGCTGTGGCGCCTGAGATGTTAAAGCATGAAGGGCCGGCCAGAGTGTTTGACTGTGAAGAAGATGCGATTGACGCCATTAAGGGTGGTAAGATTGTGGCTGGAGATGTGGTTGTGATCCGCTATGAAGGACCGAAAGGAGGCCCGGGCATGAGGGAGATGCTGAATCCTACCTCAGCCATTGCGGGTATGGGACTGGGCTCAACAGTGGCCCTGATTACCGACGGCCGTTTCAGCGGCGCTTCCAGAGGCGCTTCCATCGGCCATGTATCACCGGAAGCGGCTGTGGGAGGCCCCATCGCCCTTGTGGAAGAAGGTGATATCATTGAGATCGATATCAATGCCAACACCATCAACATGAGAGTTTCTGAAGAAGAACTGGCTGCAAGAAAGGTAAAATGGCAGCCCAGAACCCCGCAGGTAACGACCGGCTATCTGAAACGCTATGCAAAACTGGTAACTTCGGCTGACCGGGGAGCTGTTTTAGAAGCATAAGGCCGTTTAGAGAAAGAACAAGGAGTAGGGAATATATGGCAAAATTGACAGGAGCAGATATAGTTATTGAGTGTTTAAAGGAACAAGGGGTGGACACCGTTTTCGGTTATCCGGGCGGCACCATTTTGAATATTTATGACGCCCTTTATAAGCACCAGGATGAGATCACTCATATATTGACTTCTCATGAGCAGGGAGCCGCCCATGCGGCGGACGGTTATGCGAGGGCGACCGGTAAAGTCGGGGTATGTATGGCGACTTCAGGACCTGGGGCAACCAATCTTGTAACCGGAATTGCGACCGCATATATGGATTCCGTTCCGGTTGTGGCGATCACATGTAATGTGGCGGTAAGCCTTTTAGGTCGCGACAGCTTCCAGGAGATCGATATCGCCGGCGTTACCATGCCGATTACCAAATACAATTTCATTGTAAAGGATATCACCAAACTGGCCGAAACCATCCGCCGGGCATTTAAAATCGCCCAGTCAGGAAGGCCCGGTCCGGTTCTCATCGATATTACAAAGGATGTGACGGCCGGCCTGTGCGAATATGAGTATAAGCAGCCGGAAGAGATAATGCGGCAGACCGATTCCATCACGGAAGAGGATATGGAGCGGGCTCTCGGCATGATCCGCAATTCCCAGAAACCGTTTATATTCGTCGGCGGCGGCGCGGTTCTTGCGGATGCGTCTGACGAATTAAAGACATTTGCCCACAAGATCCAGGCGCCTGTTGCAGACAGCCTGATGGGAAAAGGGGCTTTTGACGGAACGGACGAGTTATATACCGGCATGGTAGGTATGCATGGAACCAAAACCTCCAATTTCGGATTTACCGAATGCGATCTTTTAATCGTTCTTGGAGCCCGTTTCAGCGACCGTGTTACAGGTAATGCCTCAAAGTTTGCTAAAAATGCCAAGATCCTTCAGATTGATGTGGATCCGGCGGAGATCAATAAAAATATCAGGACACATGCCAGCATCATCGGCGATCTGAAATCGGTTCTCAGAAAGCTGAACGCCCGGCTGGATCCGGTTAACCATGACGAGTGGATCGGCCATATTGAGCGGATGAAGGATATGTACCCGCTCCGCTACAATAAAGACGGCCTGACAGGGCCGGGAATCATTGAAGCAATCTATGAACTGACCCAGGGAGATGCGATTATTACGACGGAAGTAGGACAGCATCAGATGTGGGCGGCCCAGTATTATAAGTATAAAAAGCCCAGGACATTTTTGACTTCCGGAGGGCTCGGCACCATGGGCTACGGCCTGGGAGCCTCTTTAGGAGCCAAGATGGGATGCAGGGACAAGACGGTATTTAATATTGCCGGAGACGGCTGTTTCCGCATGAATATGAATGAGATTGCTACGGCAACCAGATATAATATACCGGTGATCCAGGTGGTGATTAACAACCATGTTCTCGGCATGGTGCGCCAGTGGCAGACCTTGTTCTATGGCAAGCGCTATTCACATACAGTATTAAATGACCAGGTGGATTTTGTGAAGCTGGCGGAGGCGATGGGAGCCAAAGCATATCTGGTAACGAAGAAGGAAGAGTTAAAGCCGGTTCTCAAAGAGGCCATGGAGCTAAACATTCCGGTTGTGATCGAATGCCAGATTAACTGCGATGACAAAGTGTTCCCAATGGTATCCCCGGGAGCGCCGATCCAGGACGCATTTGATGAAACAGACCTGAAGATAAATTAATAGATATCCAGTGCGCGAAAGCGTGCTGGATTATGTTAATATAAAAACAATCTTATTTAGGAGGGAACGAAGATGAGTAGAGTGTATAACTTTTCAGCAGGACCAGCGGTTCTGCCGGAGGAAGTTCTGAAAGAAGCAGCAGATGAAATGCTGGATTACCAGGGCACCGGAATGTCGGTTATGGAGATGAGCCACAGGTCAAAAGCCTTCGAAACCATTATTAATGAAGCGGAAGCCGACCTGAGAGAACTCATGAACATACCGGACAATTATAAGGTATTGTTTTTACAGGGCGGCGCACATCTGCAGTTCTCCATGATTCCGATGAATTTAATGAAGAACAAAGTCGCGGATTATGTGATCACCGGCCAGTGGGCAAAAAAAGCATATCAGGAAGCCCAGAAATACGGTGAAGTGCACGCGGTAGCCTCCAGCGCCGACAAGACATTCAGCTACATTCCGGACTGCTCCGATCTTCCGATTTCAGACAATGCAGATTATGTATATATCTGCGAAAACAATACGATCTATGGAACCAAGTTTAAAACACTGCCTGATACAAAGGGCAAAACACTGGTAGCAGACGTTTCCTCCTGTTTCTTATCTGAACCGGTTGATGTGACCAAATACGGCCTTATCTACGGCGGCGTACAAAAGAATATCGGACCTGCAGGCGTTGTTATCGTCATCATCCGTGAAGACCTGATCACGGAAGATGTTCTTCCCGGCACGCCTACCATGATGCAGTACAAGACACATGCCGATGCAAAATCGCTCTATAATACACCTCCGGCCTATGGCATTTACATCTGCGGAAAAGTGTTTAAATGGTTAAAGAAGCGGGGCGGCCTTCAGGCTATGAAAGAATACAATGAAGAGAAAGCCAAAATCCTGTATGATTTCCTGGATGAAAGCAAGCTGTTTAAAGGGACTGTGGCCAAAGAAGACCGTTCTCTCATGAACGTGCCGTTTGTGACCGGCGATGAAGAGCTGGATGCCAAATTCATCAAAGAATCCAAAGCAGCCGGTTTTGAAAACTTAAAAGGCCACAGATCGGTAGGCGGAATGAGAGCAAGCATTTACAATGCGATGCCGATTGAAGGCGTAAAAGCCCTGGTTGAATTTATGAAGAAGTTTGAAGCGGAAAACGCAAAATAGAGAATGTTCTTTGCCGGATATTCGGCGGATTGTGGAGGAAAGATATGAAAAAAATTCATTGCTTAAATGCCATTTCCAAATATGGCACAGATCTGTTGACCGATGATTATGCTTTAACTGATAATATGGAAGAGGCTGAGGGCGTTCTGGTCCGCAGCGCTGCTATGCACGATATGGCGTTTTCCGATAACCTGCTGGCCATTGCCCGCGCAGGAGCCGGTGTAAACAACATTCCTCTCGCATCCTGTGCGGATCAGGGAATTGTGGTATTCAACACACCGGGCGCCAACGCAAACGGCGTAAAGGAACTTGTGATTGCAGGCATGCTTTTAGCTTCCCGTGACGTGGTGGGAGGCATTGAATGGTGCCGCGGCATCAAGGAAGATCCTGATATTGCAAAAGCGGTAGAAAAAGGGAAAAAGGCATTTGCAGGCTCTGAAATCAAGGGCAAAAAGCTGGGAGTGATCGGGCTTGGGGCCATCGGCGCGGAAGTTGCCAATGCTGCGGCTTCATTAGGTATGGAAGTATATGGATATGATCCGTTTATCTCCGTAAATGCGGCATGGATGCTGTCCAGATCCGTAAAGCACATCACATCGGTGGACACGATCTACAAAGAGTGTGATTACATAACCGTCCATGTGCCGCTTTTAGACAATACAAGAGGAATGATCTGTAAATCCGTTTTGGACGAAATGAAAGACGGAGTGGTAATCCTCAACTTTGCCAGAGACCTTTTGGTAAATGATGACGATATGGCAGAGGCCCTGGCTTCCGGAAAGGTGAAAAAGTATGTAACCGACTTCCCGAATCCAAAATCAGCCAACATGGAAGGCGCCATTGTGATCCCTCATCTTGGAGCTTCCACAGAAGAATCCGAAGACAACTGTGCCGTAATGGCGGTAAAAGAGATGATGGATTATTTGGAAAATGGCAACATACGGAATTCCGTCAACTATCCAAGCTGTGATATGGGCGTATGCAAATCCGCCGGCAGAATCGCAGTCCTTCATATGAACATTCCAAATATGATCGGACAGGTAACAGGAACTCTCGCAGCCGGAAACATCAACATTTCCGATATGACAAACAAGAGCCGCGATAAATATGCATATACCCTTTTAGACTTGGAAAATGAGCCGGATTCCATTACGATCCAGAAGCTGAATGCCATCAAAGGGGTATTAAGAGTACGGGTGATCTGCTGATGGCTGTCGTAAAACCATTCAAATGTATCAGGCCGGCAGCGGATAAAGCGGCACAGGTGGCAGCCCTTCCTTACGATGTTTACAATCGTAAGGAAGCCTGCCAGGCTGTAGCCGGCAATCCGCTGTCTTTTTTAAATATTGACCGGGCGGAAACCCAGTTCTCCGATGATGTGGATACTTATGATGACCGGGTGTATGCTAAGGCGAAAGAGCTTTTAGAGGCCCGGATCGGGGACGGCACCTATATTGAAGACGATGAACCGGCTTATTATATCTATGCTTTAACTATGGACGGGCGCTGTCAGGCGGGAATTGTGGCCTGTTCTTCCATCGATGATTACCAGAACGGTATCATCGAAAAACATGAGAATACGAGGGAGAGCAAAGAACTGGACCGCATCCGCCATATTGATGAGACGAATGCCCATACCGGTCCGGTGTTTTTAGCGTACCGGGCTGTCCCGGAACTGAACCGGATTGTGGATCAGGTGATGTCCGGGCCGGAGCTTTATGATTTTACCTCCTCAGACGGCGTCCGCCATCAGGTATGGAAGATCAGCCCGGGTGAGATGACCGGACAGACAGAGGAATTGCTGGGACGTGTTCCCCATACTTACATAGCCGACGGCCATCACAGGGCGGCTTCTGCCGTAAAAGTAGGCTTAATGCGGAGAAAGGAAAATCCGGACTATACGGGAAAGGAGCCCTTTAATTATTTCCTGACTGTGTTGTTCCCGGATGACCATCTGTCGATTCTTCCGTATAACCGGGTGGTCCGTGACCTGAACGGCTTGACAAAAGAAGAATTTTTAGAAAAGATATCCGGTTCTTTCCGGGTGGAAAAAGTGGGCACACAACCATATGAACCGGATGAAAAGAGAAAATACGGCATGTATCTGGCAGGTGAATGGTACTGTCTGACTGCAAAGGATGAGATTTTATCCGATGACCCGGTGGCCGGTCTGGCCCCGTCCGTCCTGCAGGATTATCTTTTGAACCCTGTTCTTGGAATCGAAGATCCGAAAACGGACAGACGGATTAATTTTATCGGAGGTATCCGGGGAACCGCTGAATTGGAACGCCGGGTTTCAGAAGATATGGAGGCTGCTTTTACCGTATATCCGGTTACAATCGGAGAACTTCTGCATGTGGCGGATGCGGGCCTTCTAATGCCTCCTAAATCCACATGGTTTGAACCGAAACTGAGAAGCGGATTATTTATCCATAGACTATAAGAGGCGTTATAGCGGAGCGTGTTAAAAACTCCCCGTTTGGCAAATATTTTTACAATATCTGCCGGATAGGGAGTTTTTTATATGGAAATGCTGGCCCTATGGAATATGAGAGCGCTCATATGTGGTTTTTTCCGGCGGCGGGATCTTTCGAAACGCAAATAAAAAGAGCAGACTCCCGGCTAAATATTAATAAATAATTATGTAACTCTATATATTCTTAATTTTTTATAAATATTTGTGCAATATTTAATTAAGAGCCTCAGGAAAATATTTCCATTTAGAAGTTTTGTACAAAAAACTTGACTATTAGTTAAAATATGGTATAATACAAACGTAATAAATGTAACATTTACGTAATAACTTGATACATAAACTTAATTAATAGGAGAGTTTTGTAATGAAAAAGAAAGCTTTATGCGCGTTAGCAGCGATGCTTATCTGTGGAACTATGGTATTTATATCACCTGATACCGCTATGGCGGCTCAAAGTGTGGAAGGATCTGCTTCAAGCAATGGAGAATACATAGCAACAATTGATAAACTTGTTAATATTAACAAAGAGCATGGAAGCGAGGAAGTTTTATTACAGGCTCAGGTCGGTGAAAAGTATCAGATCTTAGAAGATATGGGCGATGGCTGGTTAAAAGTCCAGGTGGGCGACCGGTATGGTTTCCTTCCCGTAGACGACAATGCCACGGTTTCTTCCATGAGTGAAGAGGACAGGCAGTCTGTGGAGACGTTGGCGGCAAGCCAGAGCAGCAAGCGCCAGCAGGTCGTTGACTTTGCCCTTCAGTTTTTAGGCGGCCGTTACTCTTATGGAGGAACCGATCCGCACACGGGTGTGGACTGCTCAGGATTTACCCGCTATGTGATGCAGTATGGCGCCGGAGTATCTCTGCCCCATTCATCGGGCGGACAAGCAGGTGCAGGAATCGGCATCAGTGCCGATCAGATGCGTCCCGGAGACTTAATTTGTTATGCCAGCGGCAGCAGAATCAATCATGTGGCAATGTATATCGGCAACGGCCAGATTGTACATGCCTCTACATATGAAACCGGTATAAAGATTTCCAATTGGAATTACCGTATGCCGGCAAAGATTGTCAATGTTTTAGGTGATTAGGAATTTTTTGGGATAAATAGGATAGGATAAAAAGGGAGTGCCTCTGTTTACAGGAAGGCACTTCCTTTTTGCATAAAAATATCGTATATTAAGTAAGGATGCCAAACAGCCGGCAGCCGGCAGTATGGAGAAGTGGCCGGCAGGCGAAAGGGCGGCGTCATATCTGAAAACAAAGAGCAGCAGAATGGAGGCAGTATGGAGGAGCGTTTTAAGAAAGTGTCGGATTCCCAGACAGAACAGGCCTATATCGTAAGAGCCAGATATTTGAATTCATCAGGCCGTTTGTTCGGCGGGAGCCTGATGTCCTGGATCGATGAAACAGGAGCGATGGCGGCAAGACGTCACTGCAACATGTCGGTTACAACGGTGGCGGTGGACAATCTGCAGTTTGTGGAGCCGGTGCTGTTGAGTCAGATCGTTGTGCTTGTAGCAAAAGTCACCCATGTGGGCAATTCTTCTATTGAAGTACGGGTGGATACTTATGTGGAAAATTTAGAAGGAATCCGCAGCAGGGTGAACAGAGCCTATCTGGTCTATGTGGCTTTAAAAGATAATGTCCCGTCCCGTGTACCGAGGCTGATTGTGGAATCGGAATCTGAGAAAGCAGAGTGGGAGGCCGGAGAGCGAAGGGCAGTTCTGCGCAAGTCCCGGCGTAAAGAAGGGTATTAAAGACAAGGTGTTTGATGCGGTATTAAATAAAAAACAAAATTTACCTTGACACAAATTAGCAATGTGTATATAATAATTAGGCGTGCATAAACACGTGATGTTTTGGTGTGCAATTTTGGCATCATCAAAAAAGCTGAAACTTACAGCAACCAACAGACAATATCACAGGAGGTGAAAAGAATGCCAACATTTAACCAGTTAGTGAGAAAAGGAAGACAGACATCAGTTAAGAAGTCTACAGCACCAGCTCTGCAGAAGGGATACAACTCTTTACAGAAACGTGCCACAGATAGTTCTTCTCCTCAGAAGAGAGGTGTTTGTACCGCAGTTAAGACTGCTACACCTAAAAAACCTAACTCAGCTCTTAGAAAGATCGCCAGAGTTCGTCTTTCCAATGGTATCGAAGTAACAAGCTACATTCCAGGAGAGGGTCACAACCTTCAGGAGCATAGTGTTGTTCTGATCCGTGGTGGTAGGGTTAAAGACTTACC
>JAGZXV010000065.1 GCA_018378255.1 Clostridiaceae bacterium
GGTTTTCATCACCAACGGATTCCGCCTGGCCCGTCCGCTCCCAACCATCCAGTCCGTCCCTCCGCCCCACTTCCCTGCGTTACTTTCACTAATTAAATCCCAATACTCCGTAAATCTATAATATCCCGAATCACTTCCCCCGCGATCAGCAGACCCGCCACCGGAGGAACGAAGGATATGCTTCCTGGAGTTGCGCGCTTGGAGGTTTCTTCCTCCGTCTCAGCCAAAGGCTTTAACGGCGTTTCTTTGGAATAGAGAACTTTGAGATGCTCAATCCCCCTTTTTTTCAGTTCCCGCCGCATAACACGGCAGAGGGGGCAGATGGAAGTTGTCGAAAGGTCGGCGATTTCGAACAGTTCTCCATGAAGTTTGTTGCCTGTTCCCATAGATGCAATCATGTGGATTTCCCGTGATACCGCATATTGGGCCAGGGCAATTTTGGCAGATACCGTATCGATGGCATCGATGATATAGTCGATGGATCCGTCGATACCGTCTAAAAGAGGAGGCAGGTTGTCCGGCAGCACGAATGCTTCAAATGTGATTACCCGGCAGTCAGGATTAATGTCCTGGATCCGGTTCTTCATCACCTGGGTTTTGTGTTTTCCGACGGTGGAATGTACGGCAATACTCTGACGGTTGATATTAGTTAGAGAAACCGTATCATTGTCCACCAGTATCAGACGGCCGATTCCACTCCGGGCCAGGGCTTCGATGCAGTGGGACCCCACGCCGCCCACGCCGAAGACCGCAATGGTGCAGGCGGCCAGTTTGTTTAAATTATCAGATCCGATTAATAGTTCTGTTCGTGAAAATGGATGTATCATATCTACCTCTGTCAGCTATAATAGATTTTGATCAGGCCTGGCCTGCTGTTCCTTAACCAGATCGGCCAGGGTGACATTGTCCACAACCTGATTGATGGCATCGTTTAATTGTTTCCAAACATTCAGGGTGACGCAGAAACCAGCCCTCTGGCACTGGTTTTTATCATCTTCCAGACAGGCCACAGGCGCTAAATTACCTTCGGTCAGGCGCAGAATCATGCCTACCGTATATTCGGAAGGGTCACGGGTCAATTTATAGCCGCCCTGGGATCCGCGCATGCTTTTCACATAGCCGGCACGGCTTAAAATGGTAACAATCTGTTCCAGATATTTTACTGATATCTGTTGGCGCTCGGCCACCTGGATGATCTTTGTGCACTCGTCCGGATGGAGGGCAAATTCCAGCATCATGCGAAGGGCATATCTGCCTTTTGTTGATATTTTCATGAAAGTCACCGCCTTTGACAATTCTTATCTAATTAGTATGATATAGTTGATTGTACACGATATTATTGAAAATGTAAACTTCCATTTTAATGGCAAATGTTGTATACTGAAAACTATGAATGCGGGGAGGTTATATCGTGGAAGAGAGACGGAAGACAAAGCAGGTAATCATGACTGAAGGGGTGATATGGAAACAACTGATTGCGTTTTCAATTCCTCTTTTAATCGGTAATATATTTCAACAGCTTTATAATACGGTGGACTCCATTGTGGTGGGCAACTATATAGGAAGCGAGGCTTTGGCGGCGGTAGGCTCCAGCAACTCGCTGATCAATTTGATTATCGGTATGTTTATGGGGATCGCAACCGGCGCAGGCGTTATCATATCCCAATATTATGGAGCCAGAGCAAAAGACAAACTTCACTGGGCGGTACATACCTGTATGGCCCTCAGTATGATCGGCGGGTTTTTCCTCATTTTCCTGGGAGTGTTCCTTTCACCGGTTATATTGAAACTGATGGGAACGCCGGAAGAGGTTATGGTTAATTCCACGGTTTATCTGAGAATCTTTTTCTGCGGCTCTCTTTTTAATCTCGTCTACAATATGGGCGCAGGCGTGCTTAGGGCAGTAGGCGATTCTAAACGTCCACTGTATTATCTTTGCGTTTCATCAGTAGTTAATATTGTGCTGGATCTGGCTTTTGTAGTTGTGTTTCATCTGGGAATTGCCGGAGTGGGATATGCTACCATAATCGCCCAGGCGGTATCGGCATGGCTGACGCTCAGGGCGCTGGTGAAGACGGATGATATCTATAAAGTCGTTCTAAGATCCATAAAAATTGATATGAGAATGCTGAAGCGTATTTTAAAAATCGGTATTCCAAGCGGAATCCAACAGTCCATCATATCCTTGTCCAATGTAATTGTCCAGGCGAATGTCAATAGTTTCGGGGCGGCGGCCATGGCAGGGTTTGGCGCCTACAGTAAAATCGATGGGTTTGTCATGCTGCCTCTTCAGAGTTTTTGTATGGCGGCGACCACATTTACGGGACAGAACATAGGGGCGAAGAAGATCGACCGGGTTAAAAAAGGGATTTTTGAGGGCATAGCGATCAGTTTAGTCTATACTTTGATACTTTCTGTGGCGCTTTATTTTAATGTGGATAAAATATTAGGGATTTTTTCAAGGGACACATTGGTGATCAGCTACGGCCATATAACCATGTATATCCTTCTACCGTTTTATTTCACCCTGGCATTTCACCAGATTCTCATGGGAAGTTTCCGTGGAGCGGGAAAGACCATGGTATCCATGCTCATAGGGGTAGGAAACATGTGTATTCTCCGTATGATTTATATCAATGTATTTGTACCGTTTTTCCCGACTTATGAGGCCGTTATGTGGTGTTATCCTATCACGTGGGCTACAACCGTGCTCATGGATGTCCTTTACGGCTGGAAGGCAAAATGGCTGCCTAAATATGCGAAAAAGCCAGAGAGTAAATAGATGAATGTGAGAAAAAGACGGCTTTTCCTTCAGGCCGCATACTAATATAAAGCTGCTTTGGCGGCGGAATGAGAGGTAGATATGAAAGATGGATTTATAAGGGTTGCGGCAGCGACTCCCAAGATAAAGGTTGCTGATCCCGGGTATAACAGGGAGCAGATACTCAGGATGATGAAAGAGGGAGCCCAGAACCATGCGAAGATCATGGTTTTTCCAGAACTGTGCATGACCGCATATACCTGCAGTGATTTGTTTTTACAAACCGCTCTTTTAAGGAAAGCCCGGGAAGAACTGGACAGGCTCATAGAAGAGACCGCAGAACTGGATATTCTGGCTTTTGTCGGTATGCCTTGGGAAAGAGATGGGAAACTGTATAATACGGCGGCTGTATTCCATGGCGGTAAGCTTTTGGGGCTGGTGCCGAAAATAAACCTTCCTAATTATTCCGAATTTTATGAAGCACGTCATTTCAGCCGGGGCAATGAGACACCTGTCACGGTATCCTGGAAAGGGGAGCAGGTTTTGATGGGAACGAACCTGCTGTTTCGCTGTGAAAATGTTCCGGGGCTTGTGGCGGCAGCTGAGATCTGCGAAGACGTATGGGTTCCCTGCCCTCCGAGCATTTCGCATGCGCTGGCAGGGGCTACTGTGATTGCGAACTGTTCCGCCAGCGATGAGACTGTGGGCAAAGATACGTATCGGGAGAGCCTGATATCAGGGCAGTCGGCCCGTCTTGTCTGCGGTTACATTTACTCCAATGCGGGAGAAGGGGAGTCCACCCAGGATCTGGTGTTTGGAGGACATAATATTATAGCGGAGAATGGGTCATGTCTGGCCATATCCCAGCGGTTTAAAACGGGAATTGTGTATGGGGATCTGGATCTGGCCCGTCTGGACTGTGAGCGCAGAAGGATGACCACCTTTGATATCAGCGGTACGGAAGAATACCGGACTGTGGAATTCCGGCTGAAGACGGAAAAACTGGATCTGCGCAGATATATAGAGAGCGCGCCGTTTGTACCCCATGAGGAAAGGGCGCGCAATAAGAGGTGCGAGGAGATTCTCTCCATCCAGGCCCTTGGCCTGAAAAAGAGGCTGGAGCATACAGGATGCAGTCATGCGGTAATCGGGATTTCAGGAGGCCTGGATTCCACTTTGGCCCTTCTTGTTACGGCAAGGGCATTTGATATGCTGGAAATACCCAGGGCACAGATCCATGCGGTGACCATGCCCTGTTTTGGCACAACGGACCGCACCTATCAGAATGCATGCATTATGACGCGGAAGCTGGGGGCTTCATTGCAGGAAGTGGATATCAAAGAAGCGGTGACCCTGCATTTTAAGGATATCGGTCAGGATATGAAGAATCATGATGTGACATATGAGAACGGACAGGCCAGGGAACGTACCCAGGTTTTGATGGACATCGCCAACCAGGTAGGAGGAATGGTCGTTGGAACGGGGGATATGTCGGAGCTGGCGCTGGGATGGGCGACTTATAATGGCGACCACATGTCCATGTACGGGGTGAATGCTTCTATCCCTAAAACCCTTGTGCGCCATTTGGTCCGTTATTATGCGGACACCTGCGGTGAAACGGAATTAAAGGCCGTTTTGATGGATGTTCTGGACACTCCGGTGAGCCCGGAACTGCTTCCGCCAGAAGAAGGGGTGATATCCCAGAAAACGGAAGACTTAGTGGGACCTTATGAGCTTCATGATTTCTTCCTGTATTATGTTCTGAGGTTTGGCTACATGCCTTCCAAGATCTACAGAATGGCGGTTCTTGCATTTGGGAAAGAATATGAAAAAGAGACAATACTGAAATGGTTAAAAGTATTTTACCGCAGATTTTTCAGCCAGCAGTTTAAACGTTCCTGTCTGCCTGACGGGCCTAAAGTGGGATCAGTTGCAGTGTCTCCTAGAGGAGATCTGAGAATGCCCAGCGATGCCTGCAGCAGAATCTGGATGGAAGATCTGGAGAATATAGATAAATGAGGATGACAATATGATCAGCAGCACTTCCAACAGCCAGGTGAAATTTGTATCGGCTCTGGCTAAGAAAGCGAAGTTAAGAAAAAATGAGGACCTGTTTGTGGTGGAAGGAATTAAGATGTTTTCCGAACTGCCGCAGGAAAAGGTGAAAAAAGTATATGTTTCTGAAAGCTTTTTAAAAGAAACAGCACATAAGAAGCTTTTGGACGGAATATCATGGGAGTGTGTAAAGGACGATGTCTTCAAAGCGATGTCGGATACACAGACTCCTCAGGGCGTTCTGGCTCTGGTAAAACAGTTCCATTATACGATGGAGGACATTCTAAAGCAAGAAGGCCCTGCCCTCATTATGATTCTGGAGGCGATCCAGGATCCGGGCAATTTGGGCACAATTATCCGGGCCGGCGAAGGAGCCGGAATTACCGGGGTTATTATGAGTGAAGGAACGGCGGACATCTATAATCCTAAAACGATCCGTTCAACTATGGGCTCTGTTTACCGGGTGCCCTTTGTATATGCGGATGATATGGACCGGGTGTTTAGGCAGTTAAAAGAAAAGAAAATCAGGTTATTTGCAGCCCATTTAAAGGGGCGCGGCAATTACGAACAGGAAGATTATTCAGGAGATACCGGCTTTCTGATCGGCAATGAGGCCAACGGCCTCAGTGACGGGGCGGCGGCCTGGGCGGATACGCTTGTTAAGATTCCGATGGCCGGTCAGGTGGAATCTTTAAATGCAGCAGTAGCATCCTCCGTGTTGATGTTTGAGGCAGCGAGACAGAGAAGAATGAATTAATTCTTACAATTTTCTTCCGAATCAGATTCCTAAAGCAGAACACTTGTAAAATGTCTGACAATATAGTAAAATATCTGAGAAGGGAGTTGATAAGATGGCAACAATTTTTTGGCTGGCTGCATTGGTTATCTTTGTTGTAATTGAGCTCGCAACGCTGGCGCTCACAACAATCTGGTTTGCAGGCGGAGCATTGGCGGCTTTTATCCTTTCACTTCTTCATTTCAGTGTGGAAGTACAGCTGGTAACATTTGTAGTAGTTTCATTTGTCCTGTTGTTCGGCACAAGGCCGTTTGCAGCAAAGTATATCAACAGAACTACGGTAAAGACGAATGTGGAAGGCCTGATTGGAAAAACTGCCCGCGTAACATCCGAAGTGAATAATGAGAAGGAAACCGGAACCGCAGTGGTAAACGGACAGGAATGGACAGCCAGGGCATTTGAGGAACACGAAGTATACCCTCCGGGAACTATGGTTATGATAAAAGAAGTGAGGGGAGTTAAACTGATAGTGAGCGAGGCTCAGGAGGAGGCATAGATGGGAGTTATGGGATTTTTTACCGGATTTGTCGGAATTATTATTCTTTTAGTGATTATATTGCTGATTTTTACTTCATGTGTGAAGATTGTTCCGCAGGCTCATGCAATTGTGGTGGAACGTTTAGGCGCCTATAAGGACACATGGTCGGTAGGACTTCATTTTAAGACGCCGTTCATCGACAGGATCGCGAAAAGGGTTAACTTAAAAGAGCAGGTTGTGGATTTTGCTCCCCAGCCGGTTATTACAAAAGATAATGTAACCATGAGAATTGATACGGTAGTATTTTTCCAGATCACGGATCCAAAACTTTTTACTTATGGTGTGGAAAATCCAATCATGGCGATTGAGAACCTGACAGCTACTACTTTGAGGAACATTATCGGTGACCTGGAACTGGATCAGACACTGACTTCCAGAGAGACGATCAATACGAAGATGAGGGCATCCTTAGACGTTGCCACAGACCCATGGGGAATTAAAGTGACCCGTGTGGAATTAAAGAACATCATACCGCCGGAAGCGATCAAAGACGCGATGGAGAAACAGATGAAGGCAGAGCGTGAACGCCGTGAATCCATCCTTCGTGCGGAAGGTGAAAAGAGATCGGCAATTCTGGTTGCAGAAGGTAAAAAGGCATCTGCGATTCTGGATGCGGAGGCTGATAAGCAGTCAGCAATTCTCCGTGCTGAAGCGGAAAAAGAGAAGAAGATCAGGGAAGCGGAAGGTGAGGCTGAGGCAATCCTTAAAATTCAGCAGGCGACTGCAGACGGTATCCGGTTTATCAAGGAAGCCGGGGCTGACAATGCGGTTCTCCAGATCAAGAGCCTGGAGGCGTTCGCGGCAGCTGCGGACGGCAAAGCTACCAAGATTATCATCCCATCTGAAATTCAGGGCGTTGCAGGCCTTGTAAAGTCACTTGTGGAAGTGAGCGGTAAAGAGTAAATACAAAAGCGGCAGATACTGCAGCAGGGATTTTTAACATTAGGGGTGAAGGGATTTTCGAAAAAGCCTTGGGCTTTTTATGAAAATCCCTTCACCTCTAATGTTAAAAGAACCTATGTGCCAAGGAGCGTCTATGGATATAAAATTGGATTTAAAAAAAGAATATGGGGTTGTGCTGGAAGGCGGAGGCGCTAAAGGCGCTTATCAGATCGGGGCCTGGAAAGCCCTGAAGGAAGCCGGTGTAAAAATCCGGGCCATTGCAGGAGCGTCGGTCGGCTCTTTAAATGGAGCCCTGATGTGTATGGATGATTTGGATACGGCGCAGCGGATCTGGAGCAATATCAGCTATTCCGATGTGATGAACGTGAATGATGAGCTGATGAAGAACTTAAAGAGCAAGAATTTCCGGTCTTTGAATCTGGCCGAGGTGGTCAACAGCAGTTTTCAGTTGATTAAAGACGGAGGATTTGATATCACGCCTCTGCGCGAGCTGATGGCAGAGGCGATTGATGAGGATAAGATCAGGAATTCCGACAGGAAACTGTATGCCATCACTTACTCCGTATCGGAACGAAAAGAACTGGCTGTGGACATCAACCAGGCGGAACCGGGAACTATGGCGGATATGCTTTTGGCCAGCGCTTATTTTATGGCATTCAAAAATGAGAAACTCCAGGGAAAGCGGTATATGGACGGCGGCGGAGTGAACAACGTGCCCTTGGACGTATTGCTGGACCGGGGATACCGGGATATCATTATAATAAGAATATACGGATGGGGATTTGATAAGGAGCGGGTGGTGAAGGTTCCTGAGGACGCCAGCATTTACCATATCGCACCCCGTCAGGGGCTGGGCGGGATCCTGGAATTTGACAAGCGCCAGGCCAGAAAGAATATGACTATGGGATATTATGACGGACTGCGTTTTTTATATGGATTATCCGGCCGGGCCTACTATATAGATGCGCCTTATGGAGAAGCATATTATTTTGACAAGATGATGTCTGAGATAGAACTGATCAAACATTATATAGAAAGAGAACTGGATGAGGAATCTTATGGACAGCTGGAAGGTTACCGGTTCTTTACGGAGATCATGTTTCCCCATTTAGCCGATGCATTAAAGCTGAAAGACGGCTGGAATTATAAAGATCTCTATCTGGCGGTTCTGGAAGATATGGCAAAAAGGATGAAAATCAAGCGCTTTAAGGTCTACAGCGTGGACGAACTGGTTAAAAAAATTTATGTTAAGGTCGGTTTACTTGACAGTATTTTGCCGATGTAGTATGTTTAAATACAAAATGATTACAAAAGTGGAGGATGGAACGATGGACTTAAAAGGAAGAAACTTCTTAACACTGAAAGATTTCAGCCCGGAGGAGATTCAGTACCTGCTGGATTTATCCGCCGATTTAAAGGACAAGAAGAAAAAAGGCGTTTTAGTGGACAAATTTAAGGGTAAAAATGTGGCGTTGATTTTTGAAAAGACCAGTACAAGAACGAGATGTGCGTTTGAAGTGGCGGCTCATGATCTTGGCATGGGAACAACTTATTTGGATCCGTCGGGTTCCCAGATCGGCAAAAAGGAGAGCATTGCGGATACGGCAAGGGTTTTGGGACGTATGTATGAAGGAATCGAATACCGCGGTTTCGGCCAGGAGGTTGTGGAAGAGCTGGCGAAATACGCAGGAGTGCCGGTATGGAACGGCCTCACCAATGAATATCATCCGACTCAGATGCTGGCGGACCTTCTTACAATTAAAGAGCATTTAGGACATTTAAAGGGCGTAAAATTAGTTTATATGGGAGATGCCCGCTACAATATGGGCAATTCTCTGATGGTGGCCTGTTCCAAGATGGGAATGCATTTTGTGGCATGTGCTCCTAAAAAGTATTTCCCCAATGAGGAACTTGTTAAGGAATGCCAGGCATTTGCAGAAGAAAGCGGAGCTTCCATCACGTTGACGGAAGACGTTTGGGAGGGAACAAAAGACGCGGATGTAATCTACACGGATGTCTGGGTATCTATGGGAGAGCCGGATGAAGTATGGGAAGAAAGAATCCGTGAACTCACACCTTATAAAGTGACCAGGAAAGTGATGGATCATGCCGGTGAAAACACAATTTTCCTTCACTGTCTGCCTGCCTTCCACGATTTAAAGACGAAAATTGGAAAAGAGATGGCGGAGCGCTTTAACATCAGCGACATGGAAGTGACGGATGAGGTATTTGAATCCTCCCGATCCAAGGTATTTGACGAGGCGGAAAACCGCATGCATACAATTAAAGCCGTTATGGCTGCAACTTTAGGAGAATAAGGCATATTTCAATATAGGATAGGAGCGGGTTTATGTACGGACAGGATAAACACAGGAGTCCAAGAAATGCGTCATTGATGCTGGATATGGTTCATATCATAATCGGCATCCTGATTGTGGTGCTGGCAGTTATCTCATTTCTGAATCCGGAGGGAAATCTGCTGCTGTTTCCGCTGATTTTTCTGCTCGCTGCATCACTTAATATGATCAATGGCATTTACCGGATTCATCAGAGCGGGCGCGATAAGAAGAAAAAGATGTCTGGAATCGGGCTGATAATAGCGTCGGTATTACTGACCGCTCTTTCCATTGCCAGCGCAGTCAGCATCTGGTGGGGGTGAGAACAGTGAAGACGAAGATATTAAAAATGCTCAAAGAGGCAGAAGGTTATGTGTCCGGCCAGGATATCTGTGATGAACTTCAGGTTTCCAGGACAGCGGTCTGGAAAGTGATCAAACAGCTTCAGGAAGAGGGTTATCAGATAGAAGCTGTCAGAAATAAAGGCTACTGCCTGGAAAAGAGCGCTGACGTTATTACAAAGGCGGAGTTAAGCAGCTGTATGGACAGCCAATGGATGGGGAAGAATCTTGTATATTACGATGAGACAGATTCTACCAATACGAGGGCTAAGGCCTTGGCAGACCAGGGCGCAGCCTCAGGGACTTTGGTGGTGGCTGACTGCCAGGTGGCTGGAAAGGGCAGAAGAGGGCGAAGCTGGGTATCTCCCCGGTTTACTGATATTTATATGACTGTGATTTTAAAGCCCCAGATTCCTCCTTTCTGTGCGTCTATGCTGACTTTAACGGCCGCAATGGCGGTTTCTGAGGGAATTAAAGAGGTAACTGGTATAGAAACTAAGATTAAATGGCCCAATGACATTGTCTGTGACGGAAAGAAAGTGTGTGGAATTCTGACGGAGATGAGCGCGGAGCTGGACTGCATCCACTATGTGGTTGTGGGGATAGGCATTAATGTAAACTCTTCGGAAATTGCTGAAGAGATCAAAGAGACGGCCACTTCACTGAGAATAGCTTCAGGCGGCCCTGTGGGCAGAAGCGCCCTGATTGCGGCAGTGATCCGGGCATTTGAGAGTTATTACCAGAAGTTTTTGGAGAGGGAAGATCTTTCTCTTTTAATGGATGAATACAATGAAAAACTTGTTAACTGCGGCAGAGAAGTGAAGGTTCTGGCTCCTTCAGGAGATTACACAGGGATATCAAAAGGCATTGACAAATCCGGGGAACTTCTGGTGGAGTTGGAAGACGGAACCGTTCAGTCCGTAGTTTCCGGAGAGGTTTCGGTACGTGGAATATATGGATATGTATAAGAACATGGAATTGGTTCCAAATCAGCTTTATACCGGCTTAAAAGTACTGGAGCGGGAAGATCAGGAGATGGGGCGGAGTGAGCGCTTAAAATCGATTACAGGGCCTCTTATGGCATGGTATGAGACGTCCGCCAGGGTTCTTCCCTGGCGGGACGATCCTAAACCATACCGCGTCTGGATTTCTGAAATCATGCTTCAGCAGACCAGGGTGGAAGCGGTCAAGCCCTATTTTGAAAGGTTTATGAATGCGCTTCCCCAGGTGAAGGATCTGGCGGAAGTGTCGGAAGAGGAGCTTTTGAAACTTTGGGAAGGCCTGGGGTATTATAACCGCGCGCGGAATTTAAAAAAGGCCGCTGAAATTATGATGGAGCGGTATGACGAAACAGTTCCTTCTTCCTATGAAGAACTTTTAAGCCTTCCGGGAATCGGCAGTTATACCGCGGGAGCTGTGGCATCCATCGCATATGGAGCTGCCGTACCGGCTGTGGACGGCAATGTTCTCCGGGTGATTTCCCGTGTTTTAGCGGACAGAGAGGATATTACCAAACAGTCTGTTAAGAAAAGGATGGAGCAGGAGATCAGCGCTGTGATCCCAAAGAACAGGCCGGGTGATTTTAACCAGGCTTTAATCGAGATCGGAGCGATTGTCTGTGTCCCTAACGGAGCGCCCAGATGCGGGGAATGTCCGTTGGATTTTGTCTGCCTGGCAAAACGCCGCGGCCTGATTTCTGAAATTCCATATAAGCCGCCTAAAAAAGCGCGTAAAAAGGAAGACAGAACCATTTTGATTCTGGAATATGAGGGAAAGATTGGGATTCACAAACGTCCGGATCAGGGGCTGTTGGCATCCCTCTATGAATTTCCCAACCTGGAAGGTCATATAAAAGAAGAAGACCTGGCGGAAAAACTCGGCATCCCGCAGGATGAGGTTCAGGTCATTGAACGGCTTTCAGAAGCCAGACATATATTTTCCCATGTGGAATGGAACATGATTGGATACAGAATTATTATAAGACAGAAGGGCGGACTGCCTTATCTGTTTGCTGAAAAAAGGGAATTGAGGGATAAATACCCGCTTCCCAATGCATTTGCTGCGTATATGAAACAGATAAATGCGGATAATGTTTAGTGAGGAGGGATATGGATGAAACAGATGCTTTTTGTGTTTAATCCAAGATCCGGTAAAGCCCAGATAAAAAATCATCTTTTAAATATTCTGGACATTTTTATAAAAGGCGGATATGAAATTCAGGTTCACGTTACACAGCGGACAAAAGATGCCATGAATATGGTATTGGAACGGGCTGCCGGCAAAGATCTGGTCGTATGCAGCGGAGGGGACGGAACGCTGAATGAAACCATTTCCGGGTTGATGCAGTTGGAGAACCCGCCTCTTTTGGGATATATACCGGCCGGTTCCACCAACGATTTTGCGGCCAGCCTGGGACTGCCCTTTAATATGAATAAAGCGGCCAGGGAGATTATGGACGGAGCACCCTATCCTATAGATATCGGGCATTTTTGTGAAGACCGGTATTTCGTATATATAGCTGCTTTCGGCGCATTCACAGAAGTTTCCTACATGACGCCCCAGGAGAAGAAAAATGTGCTGGGCCATCAGGCATATATGCTGGAAGGCGTAAAAAGCCTTTTATCCGTGAAGCCATATCATATGAAGGTGGAAACAGAAGATCAGATCATTGAAGACGACTTCATCTTCGGCATGGTTACAAACACCATCAGCGTGGGCGGCTTTAAGGGGCTTGTGCCTCAGAGTGTGGCGTTAAATGACGGAATGTTTGAAGTTTTGCTGATCCGTATGCCTAAAACCCCTCTGGATTTGAGCAATATCATCTCCTACATGTTTTTAAAAGAAGAGCAAAATGAATATGTCCACAAATTCAAGGCAAAATACCTGACCCTTTCTTCGGAAGAACCGGTGGACTGGGTTTTGGACGGAGAATTTGGAGGGACGAGGACAGAAGTGACTATTGAAAATCTGCAGAAACGAATAAATATTTTAAAAATATAAAATTGCAAAAATATGTTGAAAAATGTATACCGGTAGTATATAATGACTAGTTGTGTAGCTTTTTAAGTAAACTTCTTACCGAAAGGACGTTACTAAGTGGAAAAAGACAATTTTTTAGAGAAGCTGGATAAGCTTGTAGCATTGGCAAAGACCAAGCACCAGACACTGGATGTGGCTGAAGTGAGTGATTTTTTCGCCGGCGATAATCTGAATCCGGATCAGATGGAGCATATTTATAGTTACCTGGAGGGTCATGGAATCGACGTGATCCCGGTAATAGACGACACCGTTTTAGTGGATGATGCCCTGCTTCTGGATGATGATGTAGATGACAGCTTTATAAAAGAAACTGAAGATGAAGACATTGATCTGGATGCCATTGATCTGTTGGAAGGAATCGGAACGGAAGACCCGGTCCGCATGTACTTAAAAGAGATTGGTACAGTGCCGCTGTTAAGTGCGGATGAGGAACTGCGTTTGGCAAAACTGAAATCAGAAGGGGACGAATACGCGAAAGAGCGTCTGATTGAAGCAAACCTTCGACTCGTTGTCAGCATCGCCAAACGTTATACCGGTAGAGGCATGAGCTTCCTTGACCTGGTTCAGGAAGGCAATCTGGGACTGATCAAAGGCGTAGAAAAATTTGAATATACAAAGGGATTCAAACTGAGTACATATGCAACTTGGTGGATTCGGCAGTCTGTAACCCGCGCATTGGCGGATCAGGCCAGAACAATCCGTGTTCCGGTGCATATGGTTGAAACCATTAATAAGATGTCCAAGATGCAGCGTAAATTGACGCTGGAGCTTGGTTATGAACCTTCTGTAACAGAACTGGCAGAGGCATTGGAGATGTCGGAAGATAAGGTGATGGAGATCATGCAGATCGCCAGGGAGCCTGCATCTTTGGAGACCCCGATTGGAGAAGAGGACGATTCCAACCTGGGAGATTTTGTTGCAGATAATAATGTGGTGACTCCGGAAGGCAATGTGGAATCTGTGATGTTAAGAGAACACATCGATGCCCTGCTGGGAGATTTGAAGGAGAGAGAACGTCAGGTAATCGTACTGCGTTTTGGCCTGGAAGACGGACATCCAAGAACCTTGGAAGAAGTTGGAAAGGAATTTAACGTAACCCGTGAACGTATCCGTCAGATTGAAGCCAAAGCCCTGAGAAAATTAAGAAACCCTGTCCGCAGCAAACGGATCAGAGATTTCCTTTGATTTTTAAAGATTCAGGGGCAGGTGAAACAGAATGTTCGCCTGCCCTTATTTGCGTTACATAGTTCTTGTTTAATGAGTGTTGGATGACCGTCAGCTTTAAGCAGGCCATAGAATGGAAGGGTATATGAATAAAAGAAATTATCAAAAAGAACTGGATCGTATTTTAACCGGCCTGCAGTCGGAAAACCGGGTTCCAAGGCTGCTTCTGCATAGCTGCTGTGCTCCCTGCAGCAGTTATGTTCTGGAATATTTGTCAGAATACTTTGAAATCACGGTTTATTATTACAATCCCAACATCTATCCTCCGGAAGAATACCATAAGAGGGTGACAGAGCAGCAGGACCTGGTGGACCGTATGAAGCTAAAGAATCCGGTTCATGTGGTGAACGGTCCTTATGATACGGACGAATTTTACAGGATTGCAAAGGGACATGAACAGGATCCGGAAGGCGGAGAACGCTGTTTTAACTGTTATGCGCTGCGGCTCAGGGAAGCGGCAAAAGTGGCCCTTGCAGGGCATTACGATTATTTTACCACCACCCTGTCCATCAGCCCTCTCAAAAATGCGGACAAGCTGAATGAGATTGGGGAAAGCCTTGCTGCGGAGTATAACATCGCATACCTGCCTTCCGACTTTAAAAAGAGGGAAGGCTATAAAAGGTCCACCGAATTATCAAAAGAATACGGTTTGTACCGGCAGAATTACTGCGGCTGCGTTTATTCTTACCAGGACCGCAGCCAGTCCTCACCTTTTGCTTGACACAATAGTGGATTTGTACTAAAATTTTAATAGTGGATTTGTTGAATTGTGCAATGAAACGAGAGGGAGAATATAATATAAAGGAGAATAAGGATATGTTAACTAAAACTTTGACAGTAGTGAATCCATCAGGATTACATTTAAGACCAGCAGGTGTTTTATCTCAGACTGCGATGAAGTTTAAGTCAGATATTATTATTGAATGCGGAGAAAAACGTATTATTGCCAAGAGCGTACTTAATGTTATGGCTGCAGGAATTAAATGCGGAACAGAGATCAACCTGATCTGTGACGGCGAGGATGAAGCTGCTGCTATGGAAGCTATGTCTAAGGCTATTGAAAGCGGACTTGGTGAGATGGAATAAGTTAAATTGTTATATTTTAGAGCGCTGCATATTGTGTGCAGCGCTCTTTTTTTGAGCCGGAACGAGTGACATAATCAGGAAAAAATGAAAAATACTGGGATTACACTTAAAAAAATAAGGAATTTCTGGTTTTGTAAGAAAAAATGTGTGGGAGAGGAAGAATATAAGCTGATATCAAATATAAAAGACAGAATATAAAATTGAATATAATTAATTATCTAATAATCTGACAACTTGGTAAAAGATAGTTATTTACAATCAAAAAAAACTGTAGTATCATCTAAAAAACTTCAAAAGAAAGGAAGAAATTATGGATCGCAATCAAAAGATATCAGCTTCTGAAATTCCCGGACTTTATGATCCGAGATTTGAACATGACAACTGCGGTATCGGTGCTGTTGCCAATGTGAAGGGAATCAAGACCCATAAAACGGTGGAACAGGCTCTGCACATTGTGGAGAACCTGGAACACAGGGCTGGAAAAGATGCGGATGGAAAGACTGGTGACGGTGTGGGCATCATGCTTCAGATCTCTCACAAATTCTTTAAAAAAGTTACCAGGCCTATGGGGATCAGCATTGGTGAGGAGCGGGAATACGGCGTGGGCATGTTTTTCTTCCCTCAGGATGAACTGGCCAGAAACCAGGCTAAAAAGATGTTTGAAATCATCATCAAAAAAGAAGGGCTTAAATTCCTGGGATGGAGAGATGTCCCTATCAACCCGGAATTAATCGGCGCAAAGGCAGTTGGCAGAATGCCGTATATTGTCCAGGGCTTCATTCAGAAGCCGGCTGAAATTAATAAGGGCCTGGAATTTGACCGCCGCCTGTATGTGGCACGGCGTGTTTTCGAACAGAGCAATGACAATACCTATGTGGTATCTTTGAGCAGCCGCACGATTGTATATAAAGGCATGTTCCTGGTAAAGGAGCTGCGCAGGTTTTTCCCTGATCTTCAGGATAAGGATTATGAATCCGCTCTGGCCACCGTCCATTCCCGGTTCAGCACCAATACGAATCCAAGCTGGATGCGGGCCCATCCAAACCGGATTATCGTTCACAACGGAGAGATCAATACGATCCGGGGAAATGTGGATAAGATGCTGGCAAGGGAAGAAACCATGGAATCTGAGTTCTTTAAATCTGAAATGCATAAAGTTCTTCCAATTATCAACCAGGAGGGTTCCGATTCGGCCATGCTTGACAATGCGCTGGAATTCATGATGATGAGCGGAATGGAACTTCCGTTGGCTGTTATGATAACCATTCCGGCGCCCTGGAGCCACGACAAATCCATGCCCCAGGAAGTGAAGGATTTCTATCACTATTATGCAACCATGATGGAGCCATGGGACGGCCCCGCGTCCATCGTATTCAGCGACGGAGATGTGATAGGAGCTGTGCTGGACCGCAACGGTCTGCGCCCTTCCCGTTATTATATTACGGATGACGGGCAGGTGATTTTGGCGTCTGAAGTGGGTGCGATTGATATCGACCAGAGCCATGTGATTAAAAAAGACAGGCTCCGCCCGGGTAAGATGCTGCTGGTGGACACCGTAAAAGGCAGAATCATCAGCGATGAAGATTTGAAAATGCATTATGCTTCACGCCGTCCATATGGTGAATGGCTGGATTCGAACCTGATTGAGATGAAAGATCTGCATATTCCCAATGTGGGAGTACCGGAAATGACAGCTGATGAAAGGGCCAGACTTCAGAAAACTTACGGATACACTTATGAACAGTATAAGACCATGATCCTTCCAATGGCCTTAAATGGGGCGGAAGCCATTTCAGCTATGGGAGCCGACAGCCCGTTGGCAGTGCTTTCTAAAACACATCAGCCTTTATTTAACTATTTTAAACAGTTGTTTGCCCAGGTGACCAATCCGCCTATTGATTCCATTCGTGAAGAAATCGTAACATCCACTACGGTGTATGTGGGAGAGGACGGGAACATTTTACAGGAGGCGGCTGAGAACTGTAAGATTTTACAGGTGGATAATCCGATTCTGACCTGTACGGATTTATTGAAGATCAAACATATGAAGAAACCGGGATTCAAAGTGGAAGTGATTCCGATTACTTATTACAAGAATACATCTTTGGAGAAAGCCATAGACCGTTTATTCCTGGAAGTGGACCGGGCGCACAGGGACGGGACGAATATCATCATTCTTTCCGACCGGGATATTGATGAAAACCATGTGCCGATTCCGTCGCTTCTGGCTGTATCCGCGCTCCAGCAGCACCTGGTTAAAACGAAAAAACGTACATCAGTCGCACTCATACTGGAAAGCGGAGAACCGAGGGAAGTACACCATTTTGCGACCCTTCTGGGATATGGGGCGTGTGCCATTAACCCTTATCTGGCCCAGGAATCGATCAAAAATCTGATTGAAACCAAGATGCTTGATAAAGATTTTTATGCGGCAGTTCAGGATTATAACTCCGCAGTGCTCCACGGAATTGTTAAAATCGCATCCAAGATGGGAATTTCAACGATTCAGTCCTATCAGGGCGCACAGATTTTCGAGGCCATCGGCATTTCAAAAGAGGTGGTTGATAAATATTTTACGGATACGGTCAGCCGCGTGGGCGGCATTACGCTGGAGGACATTGCCAGCGATGTGGACACCCTTCATTCTGCGGCATTTGATCCGCTGGGGCTCGATGTGGATCTGACGCTGGAAAGTGTGGGAAGCCATAAAGAGAGGGCCGGGCAGGAAGAACACCTGTATGATCCGCTTACCATTCATTTGCTCCAAAAGGCGGCGAGGACCGGGGATTATGGGATCTTTAAGCAGTATTCCCAGGCGCTTAACGGCGGTGGTAAGACTATTAATTTAAGAAGCCTGATTGATTTTAATTTTGATGAAAATGGCGGTATCCCCATAGAAGAGGTGGAAAGCGTCGAATTGATTGTAAAGCGTTTTAAAACAGGCGCTATGTCCTATGGATCCATTTCCCAGGAAGCCCATGAGACTTTGGCAATTGCCATGAACCGTTTGGGCGGGAAATCAAACAGCGGTGAAGGCGGTGAAAGCTTAGAACGTCTGGACGGCGGTAAGAATGGAGTGAATAAATGCTCCGCCATTAAGCAGGTGGCATCCGGCCGTTTTGGGGTCACTTCCAGATACCTGGTGAGCGCCAAGGAAATTCAGATTAAAATGGCTCAGGGAGCAAAACCAGGGGAAGGAGGTCAGCTTCCGGGTGGAAAGGTCTATCCGTGGGTTGCCAAAACCAGGCATTCAACCACCGGTGTGGGGCTCATTTCTCCGCCACCCCATCATGATATTTATTCGATAGAGGATTTGGCGCAGCTGATCTACGACTTGAAAAACTCCAATACCAGCGCCAGAATTTCCGTGAAACTGGTGTCGGAAGCCGGTGTGGGCACAGTTGCTGCAGGCGTTGCCAAGGCGGGGGCCCAGGTTATCCTGGTGTCTTCTTTTGACGGCGGTACGGGAGCGGCGCCCAGAAACTCCATTTATAATGCAGGTCTTCCATGGGAGCTGGGCATAGCTGAGGCCCATCAGACCCTCATTATGAACGGGCTCAGGGATAAAGTGATCTTAGAGACTGACGGAAAGCTGATGACGGGCCGGGACGTGGCCATCGCCTGCATGCTGGGAGCGGAAGAATTTGGATTCGCTACAGCTCCCCTTGTAACCATGGGGTGTGTGATGATGCGTGTCTGCAACCTGGACACCTGTCCGGTTGGAATTGCCACGCAGAATCCGGAACTGAGAAAACGGTTTAAGGGAAAGCCGGAATATGTGGTTAACTTCATGAATTTTGTAGCCCAGGAACTGAGGGAATACATGGCGCAGCTGGGAATCCGCACCGTGGATGAATTGGTGGGAAGAACAGACCTGCTGAAACCAAAAGACGAGATGCCGGGCAGGCGGGCGGCAAAAGTGGATCTGTCCAATATTTTGGATAATCCGTATGCAGGCCAGCCGGTGGCAGGCTATACCCAGAAGCAGACGTTTGATTTCGAACTGGAAAAAACAGTTGATATGAAAATTTTCCTTAAAAAGCTGAAATCAGCGCTGGTTAACGGTCAGAAGAGAAGCATTCAGATCGATGTATCCAATGTGGACCGCACGTTAGGGACGATTTTCGGTGCGGAGATCACAAAGGCCTTTCCGGACGGATTGGCGGAGGATACATTTACCATCAACTGTACGGGCAGCGGCGGTCAGAGTTTCGGTGCATTTATACCCAGAGGTCTGACCCTGGAGCTGGTGGGCGACAGCAATGATTATTTTGGTAAAGGCTTGTCCGGCGGCAAACTGGTAGTCTATCCGCCTACCGGAGTGAAGTTCAAGGCAGAAGATAATATCATCATCGGAAATGTGGCCCTTTACGGCGCAACCAGCGGCAAGGCATTTATCAACGGTGTGGCCGGAGAGCGTTTCTGTGTTCGTAACTCGGGAGCTACTGCTGTTGTGGAAGGCGTGGGAGATCATGGCTGTGAATATATGACAGGAGGCCGCGTGGTGGTGCTGGGGCCAACCGGAAAGAATTTTGCGGCAGGCATGAGCGGCGGTATCGCCTATGTGCTGGATGAAAAGAGTGATTTGTACAAGAGACTTAATAAGGAGCTGGTTTCGTTTGAGGATGTGACCAACAAATATGACGTCTCTGAATTAAAGGAAATGATCAAAGAACATGTGGCATATACGAATTCAGCCAAGGGAAAAGAAATTCTGGATAATTTTGGACATTATCTGCCGAAATTCAAGAAAATCCTTCCCCATGACTACCGCAGGATGATGAATACCATTGTGCAAATGGAAGAAAAAGGGCTCAGCAGTGAGCAGGCGCAGATCGAAGCATTCTATGCAAATACCAGAAAGTAGAGGAGAAAGGAGAGAAAAATATGGGAAAACCAACAGGATTTTTAGATTTTGACAGGAAAGTCAGTGAAGCAGTGAGCCCGAAAGCCCGTATTAAGAACTTTAATGAATTCCATACTCCTCTTTGCGAAGCGGAACAGCGCCGTCAGGGCGGGCGGTGTATGGAATGCGGTGTGCCGTTCTGCCAGTCGGGAATGATGATCAATGGAATGGCATCAGGCTGTCCTTTGAATAACCTGATTCCGGAATGGAATGATCTCGTCTATACCGGAAATTGGAACCAGGCATATAACAGGCTGAAAAAGACCAACAGTTTTCCTGAGTTCACCTGCCGTGTCTGTCCGGCTCCGTGTGAGGCTGCGTGTACCTGCGGCCTGAACGGAGATCCGGTCAGCATAAAGGAAAATGAAATGGCCATCATTGAGCGGGCCTATGAAAGCGGAGCTGCCGCCGCCCGCCCGCCGAAAATCCGCACAGGAAAAAAGGTGGCTGTAATCGGTTCCGGCCCGTCCGGGCTGGCTGCTGCTGACCAATTGAATAAACGGGGCCACAGCGTGACCGTATTTGAACGGGATGACCGGATCGGAGGTCTTTTGATGTACGGGATTCCAAATATGAAGCTGGAAAAACATGTGATAGACCGTAAAATCAATATTATGAAGGAAGAGGGCGTTGCATTTATCACGGATGCCAATGTGGGAGCTGATTATAAGGCAGGAAAACTTTTGAGGGAATTTGACCGGATCATTCTGGCCTGCGGAGCTTCTAATCCCAGGGATATTGAGGTGCCGGGAAGGGATGCGAACGGGATCTTTTTTGCAGTGGATTTCTTGAAGTCTACCACGAAAAGCCTGTTGAATTCCAAGTTTGAAGATGGAGCGTTCATCTCTGCCAAGGGCAAACATGTGATTGTAATCGGTGGAGGGGATACGGGAAATGACTGTGTGGGAACTTCCATCCGCCACGGATGTGCATCCGTAACCCAGTTAGAGATGATGCCGAAGCTTCCTGACAAACGGACCGGGGACAACACGTGGCCGGAGTGGCCAAAGGTCTGTAAGACGGATTATGGCCAGGAGGAATCCATTGCGATATTTGGCAGAGATCCGAGGATCTATCAGACCACAGTAAAGGAATTCATAAAAGATAAGGAGGGGAATGTAACAAAAGCCGTTTTAATCAGCCTGAAATCCCAAAAAGATCCGGATTCCGGCCGCATGATGATGGTTCCGGTGGAAGGGACAGAACGGGAAGTTCCAGCGGATCTGGTGCTGATCGCCGCAGGATTTTTAGGCGCCCAGAAGTACGTGGCCGATGCATTCGGCGTGGAGTTGGATGCCAGAACCAATGTAGCGGCAGAGGCGGGCAGATACCGGACGAATATCGATAAAATATTTGCTGCCGGTGATATGAGAAGAGGGCAGTCTTTGGTCGTTTGGGCCATCAGGGAAGGGCGTGAGGTGGCGAAAGAGGTGGATAAAAGTTTGATTGGGTATTCTAATTTGGCGTAGATTTAACGTTAAACGTGAAGGCATTTTCGGAAATGCCTTCACGTTTTACTTTAAAACCTCAAGGCATTTCCGAAAATGCCTTCACGTTCTATGTAAAAAGCCTGATTCACCGTCTTTTTCCGCCACTACGTTAGTTTCCGCTCACGGTCAGAATCAGAACATGACTATATAATAGGAAAGAACACCTGCTAAAATACCTGTAATCAGCCCGCCGATCATACCTCTGTTGACAGAGAGAAGTTCCTAAGTGGCACCAGAGTGACTGCCGCGGTTACTGCTTTTATACTTAAAATATTGGAAATTGCAATAAAAATCAGAAAAAGTATTTACATTTTTTTAGGATATGATATACTCATGAAAACAATAAAATAAGAAACGCAGAGTAGACTTGCGTGCGTTAAGTGCCGGCTGAACAGGGAGTTGTCAGTTGGACGAAAAGAATATCCCTATAGAAACAGGGAGTTTCTTGCGGTACACAGGTCGCATCCCGCTGCACGGAAGAGATATTTATCTCCTGTTGTAGTATGAGAGGTCTGCAAAGGAGGTAATTTTTTATGCGAAAATTAGCAACTTTGTTCTCAGATTCGTATCATGAATTCAAACAAGTGAGAACTGTCACCACGTCGGCCATGTTTGCCGCGATCTCAGTAGTTTTAGGCTATTTTACGATTGTAATCGGAGATTACATCAAGATTGGTTTTTCAACCATAGCGAATCAGTTTGTATATTATTTATTTGGTCCCGTAGTGGGAGGTTTGTTTGGCGGGTCTTTGGATCTTTTAAAGTATATTGTTAAGCCGACGGGGGCATTTTTTCCTGGCTGGACGGTCAGCGCCATGATTGCAGGCGTGCTTTACGGGATGATTCTTTATAAAAAGCCCATCAGTTTTTGGAGGATTTTGATTGCGGAACTGGTGGTGTCGGTGGTTTGCAATATGATGTTGGGGACCCTTTGGCTCAGCATGATGTATGGTAAGGGATTTATGGTCCTTCTTCCAATGAGGGTATTTAAAAATATGATCATGTGGCCGATTAATGCAATGCTCTTTTATACCATCAGCAAGGCGTTGGAGGCCACCGGAATATTCCGTATTATCAAGAATTTCCGTATGGTTCAAGCCAGATAGATCAGGATAGCTGCAGCAGGCTTTGGTTTTCAGAAGAAGACTTGGGCCGGCTGCAGTTTTTTTAGTAGCGGTCATTTTTTGCCCTTTTGAGGTCAGAATCAGGTGGAAGAGGAGAAGGCTGATATAATAAAGGCAGTTCAAAACACTCAGGTTTTGAAGGATGAAAACTTAGAAACTCATGAAAGGGGCTAATATTATGAAATTACTAAAGGGGATAATGCATGTGGGCATCTTGAAAAAAATAGGGATTTTTATCCTGTCCATCTGCCTGTTTTTAATCTGTTCAGCTGTCTTATATGTTACAAAACTGGCATCCATGCCGCAGAAACTGCCCGAGACAGAGGGGAATATCGCCGGTATCACCAATGCTAATCTGGAAGAAGTGACGGAAAAAAAGATGGATGATTATTGGACCATTGCAATTTTTGGAGTGGACAGCAGAAATGGAGAGATCGGTGCAGGAACCAATGCGGATACGCAGATGGTTATGACTGTAAACCGGGCTGACGGAGCAATCCGTCTGGTGTCTGTTTACAGGGACACATTTTTGATAAGAAATACGGAAACGAACAGCTTTGGAAAGATCAACAGCGCCTATGCAGAGGGAGGTCCTGTTCAAAATGTGATGGCCCTCAATACCAATCTGGATTTAAAGATCACCGACTATATCACATTTTCCTGGAAGGCAGCTGTGGACGCCATCAATATGCTGGGCGGAATTGATCTGGAAATTACAGATGCAGAGTGGTATTTTATCAATGCATTTATAACGGAAACGGTGAATTGTACGGGAGTGGCTTCCAGCCATTTAAGCGGTCCCGGGATGCAGCATTTGGACGGCGTGCAGGCAGTGGCTTACAGCAGGCTGCGCCTGTCAGATACGGATATGAAACGGACGGAACGCCAGAGAAAAGTGATCGAACTCGTTCTTGAGAAGGCGCGTCAGTCAGGATGGGAGGAGCTGATGGGAGTTATGAGCGTTGTTCTGCCTCAGACGGCCACCAGTCTGCAGTTTGATGACCTGGCAATGATGGCAAAGAATATAGCGGAGTATAAGATAGTGGAAACAGGCGGTTTCCCTTTCGATCAGGAAGAAGCCAGTTTAGGCGCTCATGGGGCCTGCCTGATCCCAAATACTCTGGAATCCAATGTGACCCGGCTTCACAGGCTGCTATATCAGGACGAAGACTACCAGTGTTCGGATAAGGTAAAGGAAATCGGAAAAGAAATTTTAAAACAGGCGGTCAGGAATTGAGGTGATGAAACATGATTCGGTTTGCGGTGTGCGACGACCAGCAGGAATTTGCTGATAAAGAGAAAGGTATAATCGATAGATACTGCCGGGAAAATGGAATTGCGGCTGAGATACAGGACTATACGGACAGCAAAATGCTGCTCTATGATATTCAGGAAGGCGCTCATTTCGATCTGCTGCTGCTGGATATTGAAATGCCTGGGCTGGACGGCATGGAGTTGGCCGGGCTGATTAGGGAAAAGCTTTCCCAAGCCATGATGATATTCATCACATCCCATACAAAATATGCGATTAAGGCATTTGAACTGTCCGTATTCCGCTATATTCCCAAATCTGAGATGGAAAAGTCCCTTCCGCTTGCCCTCTTTGACGGTTTAAACCTGTTGTCCTGGCAGGACCGGGAGTGTTATCTGATTGAATCGCCGCGGAAGGTGCAGAAAATCAATATCTGTGATTTGATCTACATATATAAGAAGCAGAAATATGCGATTCTGGTTACAAAGGCGGAGGAAATACCAATACGGAAATCACTGAATCAGGTTTTGGGTGAACTGAAACGGGAAGAATTTTTGATGATCGAACGGGGTTTTATCATCAATCTCTATTATGTGGTGAAAATGGAAGGCTCGGAGGTTTTGCTGCGGGAAGGAATCCGCCTTCCTGTGGGCGGGAGCTATCAGAAAGAGGTAAGGGATAAGATCGCATCATTCTGGAGGAAACGATTATGAATCAATTGTTTTTAGCAGGGGAGCTGGCTGCTGATTTCATAGAGGCCCTGCTCTGCTACCATTTTGTCAATTTATTTGTTCCTCAGAAAATCAAGGGGGGAATCCGTTTTATTATCTTATCGGTGATCCTTTTAATTACCATGCAGACAGCGGAACATTTCAATATATTTCCTCTGATTACTACATTGTGGTTTGTATTTTATATCTGTATGACATCGGTTCTGGTGTTTCAGGTGGACACGTTTTATTCGGTGTCTCTGGTCAGCTTTTATATCCTGTGCGCATATATCATTGATTTTTTCTGTC
>JAGZXV010000066.1 GCA_018378255.1 Clostridiaceae bacterium
GGTAATTCCATCGAACTGGCGGATTTGAGCAGGCACAGCAAAGTAAAAGGGCTTGTTGATCTGGCTATCGGTAAAAACACCCAGTCCATGTTTGATGCCGAACACCGCGTAATCGGCGGCAATGCGACGGATCAGGCACTGATGAAATTCATCGGGGAAACAACATTCCGGTTATTGGATGAAGACCGTGAATGTATCGTGACCTGCTCCCAGGGATTTAATTCCAGCAACAAATTCAGTCAGGCCAGACTTGATAATCTTGGGAAAACCTTCTATAAGGGCGCTCCGGAGCGGCTGCTGGCGGTTGCGAAAAAGTATTTGGACAGTGAAGGTGAAATCAGGGATATCGATCAGAACGTGCTGAACCGGAAGATTGACGAACTGGCATCTAAGGCGATGCGTGTTCTGGCATTTGGTTATTCAGAGAAAAAACTGGTGGAAAACACCATTAATGAGGATATTGTTATCATAGGGCTTGTAGGCATCCGCGACGATGTAAGGCCGGAAGCGAGAGAAGCCATAGAAGAAGTACAAAATGCGGGCATCCAGGTCGTTATGATCACCGGAGACCGCCTGGAAACGGCAATCGCCATTGCAAAAGATTCGGGACTGCTCAAGAACAGCTCGGACAAGGCATTGTCCTCAGCCCAGTTAAATGAGATGTCGGATGAGGATGTAAAAAAGATAATACCGAATATCAGAGTCATTGCCAGAGCGCTGCCAACGGATAAATCAAGAATGGTAAGATTATGCCAGGAAATGAATTTAGTCGTAGGTATGACCGGCGATGGTGTAAATGATTCTCCTGCATTAAAACGGGCGGACGTCGGTTTTGCCATGGGCAGCGGTACGGAAGCTGCGAAAGAGGCGGGCAAGATCGTTGTTCTTGACGACAATTTTAAATCCATTAAAGATGCTATCTGGTATGGAAGAACGATTTACCATAATATTTTAAAATTCTGTAAATTCCAGTTGGTGATCAATGTAGCTGCCGTCGTAGTCAGTGCGATTGCTCCGTTCTTTGGCATTGAAGAACCGTTGAAGGTCACTCATTTACTGTTTGTAAATCTTGTAATGGACGGATTGGGAGCGATCATGCTGGGAAATGAACCGGCGCTTGAGAAGTATATGAGAGAAAAGCCCAGACGAAGGGATGAAAATATCGTCAGCAGAAAGATGATGGCCCAGATTCTCACCATGGGAGCTTGGCTTACGCTCATCAGCTTTGTATTTTTGAAACACCCGTTCTTCTCATCCTTTTTTGCGAATGAGGCAGAGCATTTAACCGGGTACTTTGTGCTGTTTATTGTAAGCGCGCTGTTCAATGGATTTAATGTAAGGGATGACGGATTCGGCATATTCAAAGGATTAAACGAAAATACAGGATTTTTAAAAGTATTTTTTGCGATTATCCTGGTTCAGGCGCTCATCGTTAATTCAGGCTTAGTTCCTCTGCCGGTGTTTGAATGGGTTGGCAATATGTTCAGCTGCGTACCATTTGGCATCAGGGGATGGGGAATTGCATTTGTCCTTGCATTCACGATGATACCGGTTGATATGATCAGAAAAAGTATTGTTAGAAAGTTATAATTATTGCGGATGTGTGATACAATTGTGTCACACATCTTTTTTTGGAGAATCGTGTAAAAAATACTCCGTAATGGAAGGACTGGCATGATAATATTTAATTCGGATTTGGATAATACATTAATCTATTCATATAAACATAATATCGGGGAAGAGAAGGTCTGTGTTGAGATCTATCAGGGCCGGGAGATTTCATTTATGACCAGAAAATCATATGATTTATTAAAACGGGTCAAGGAAAAGATAACATTCGTTCCAACCACAACCAGAACCATAGAACAATATAACAGAATCGATTTGGGAACCGGCGTTCCTCCCTATGCGCTGGTATGTAATGGAGGAGTTCTGCTGACCGATGGAGTTGAGGATAAGGAATGGTATCAGGAATCCTTAGACATGACAGCACAATCCAGGGAGGAA
Organism: Clostridiaceae bacterium; assembly: GCA_018378255.1. Taxonomy (GTDB): domain Bacteria; phylum Bacillota; class Clostridia; order Lachnospirales; family Lachnospiraceae; genus CHH4-2. The sequence continues at coordinate 2,008 of JAGZXV010000066.1, forward strand.
CTGGATAAGGCGGCCGAAATGCTGGAGCAGGATCCGGAAAGATCTTTTGAAATCAGGAATGTAAGGAAGCTGTTCTTGTTCACGAAAAGCGGGAAACCGGAATTGTCCGTTGAACGGCTGACCGCTTCTCTCGATATGAATTTAGTGGATGTTTTTAACAATGGCATAAAAGTCTATGTAGTGCCTAAAAGGCTGGATAAGGGAACTGCTGTAAAAAGACTGAAGGAAATGCTTCATGGAGAGGCGGTAATCGCGGCCGGGGACAGTGAGTTCGATGTGCCGATGCTGAAAGCGGCGGATACTGCAATCGGGCCCGAAAAGCTGGTTGAAAGATTTGCTCTTGGGAAAGAGGTTGTGAGCGTGGGAGAGGGAAAGGTGTTTTCGGATGAAGTTTTGGAGTATATAGGCCGGCGGTGTTGAAGATTTAAGATAAGATGCAGCACCAGATACGGGATTGACGGTAATATTTTATTACCGTCAATCCCGTATCTGCATTTCTTAATAATCAGTATTTACCTCATCTTAATTTTTATCAGTTTTTATCTGTACCATCTACAAAATCTTCACTCCCAGATGATAAGATCTGCTTTCTCCCAATTCCAGCTTCTGAACGTGGTGCTTGTGTGTGAATTCATCATCTTCATCACTACAGATTGCCGATCCGTTCCATGGCTCTATGCAGAGGAACGGCGCGTTTACATGGTCGGGAGTCCAGAAAGCGATGGTTTCAAAATCGGGATAAGCGACTTCAACACCCCTGTTTGTATTCGGATTGACCAGGGAAACTTTTCTGGAATTGATGGTTTCAAAGAATACGGCGTTATTATCAAATAAATGATAATCTAAAGGCAGACGGCGGCTATGATCGATTAAAAGGATGTGGCGGCTGTGATCATATTCTTGTTTTTTCATATTATGAACTGTGCAGGAAGCAGTTTCCTCCTGTTCAAATTCCAACACATAATCTTCGAATTTTTCTCCATCCTCCAGCGGGCATATGAAGCCGGGGTGAGCGCCGATGCAGTAGTAGATCGGGCGGCTGTCCAGATTGTCCACTTTATAATCCATGGACAGGATTCCGTCATTCAGGCTGTAAGTGAGGGTGAGACAAAACTCATAAGGATACATGGTTTTGGTGGTTTCCGTATCCGTGATTTCAAAGGAAGCAGAATCGGAAGACTGATGTACCACTTTAAAATCAGTTTCCTTACAAAAACCGTGTTTGGGAATTTCATACCAGACACCTTCAAACATGGTTTTATCATTTCTTGAATTTCCTACGGCAGGAAAAAGCAAAGGGGAACAGCGGGACCATATGGAGGGATCGCGCTGCCATATGTACTCTTTGCCGCTGCTGTCTTTCAATGAGACTAACTGGGCGCCGAAACTGTCAATTACAGCGGTTGTTTTGGAATCCTGGATTGTTACTAGCATCATTATTTACCTCTTTTCATTATATATTTCGCCTGGCCATAATTGCGGCCGGTGGAATTACTTTTTTGGCGTATAGGCCGCACAGCTCTCCCTGTTGGCTATGTAAAAGGGAAGATTCATTTTAATTGGAAGCCGGTGTCCGCCCTCGATCCGGTCAATCAGAATTTTAGCGGTCATCTGTCCCATCTCTTCCACCGGAATATGTACGGTGGTCAGCATGGGGGTCAGGTACTGGGCCGTGTCGATATCATCGATACTGATGATGGAAATGTCTCCCGGTATGTTTAAACCAGCTTCCTGTACGGCATGCATGGCTCCGATTGCGGTGATGTCATTGCTGCAGAAGAACGCGGAAACATCCGTTTTCCTTTCCAACAGGCGTTTGGCGCCCTGATATCCGCCTTCGGAAGAGAGGGGAACGTTCATAACATATTCTTTCTTCAACGGAAGTCTGCCGGAAGACAGGGCGGAGCAGTATCCGGTATAGCGGTCTTCCGATTCAGTCTCGCCGATATAGGCAATTCGTGTATGGCCAAGTTCCATCAAATGTTCCATAGCGGCTAAACTGGCCTGGTGTCCGTCGCAGATGATCTGGTCATACTTTGCTTCCAGGTTGTTAAGCCCTGTATAGGCAACGTAATTAAAATATTTCTTCAAAGTTCCCAGAAGCTGCTTGTCACACCGCCCCAGAATCACAACTCCGTCCACATGATTATCCGTAATCAGGCGGAATGTGCTGGGATGATTGATGTCAAAGGAGGAAAATGAGTATTTTAATACGTAATTGTGCTTAAATGCCTCCTGTTCGATACTGCGTGCCAGTGAGGAGAAAAAAGAATCTGTCATGGAATCCGGTGTCCGGGCGAATAAACATGCGATAGAGCGTGACAGCGGTTCCGATGTCTCAACATGGCCTTTTTTCAGATCGCGGGCAGTGGAATTAGGCGTGTATCCGGTCCGCCGCACGATTTCCCATATTCTGTCCTGGACTTCTTTGCTGGCGGCATTTGTGCTGTTTTTATTCACTACACGGGATACCGTAGAGATGGATACCCCAGCTTCTTTTGCTATTTCCTTTAATGTCATGGTAGTTAAATCAACCTCCCCGGGGTGGAATGAATATCTGTCTTTATTAGTAACTGTTACCTTTATTGTATAAAATTGCTGCAGAAAATGCTATGGCAATATACCCAAACGTTTGCGTAAAAGAATGTGAAAAACACCCGGAAATTTTGTATAATGAAAGCATAAAAAGATCGTGCAAATTCAGGCCGTGGTACCCGGAAACAGGTACATCAGGCCGGATGGAGAGGAGAAGGGATTGGAAGCAAAACTATTTGAGAAACCATGGCGTTTGAAGACAAACAAAATTCAATATCTGATAAAAGGAGGGGAGCTGTTAAAACGGTTTTTTGGATATGAGGACGAAGGGAATTTGTGTTCCCAGGTGTGGATTGCATCTACGGTAACCTCTTCCGTAAATGGAAATGAAGGCCTGTCCCAAGTGGACTGCGGTGGAAAAATCCGGTATCTAAAAGAGATGATTGAGGAATACCCGGCTCAGATCATGGGAGAGGAGCATGTTAAACGGTGGGGGTCCTCCACCGGAGTGCTGATTAAGATGCTCAACTCCTGTGACCGCCTTTTAGTGCAGGCTCACCCGGACCAGGAAAAAGCAAAGAAATATTTCAATTCCGATTTTGGCAAGACGGAGAGCTGGTATGTGCTGGATTTGGATGAAAATACGGAATCACCGTGTATTTATGCAGGCTTTAAGCCGGGGGTGGACCGGGAAATGTTCCGCCGTTTGATCGAAATTCAGGATACGCAGGCGATTTTAGACTGTTTATACCGTTTTGAGATTCAAAAGGGACAGGTGATCTTTATACCGGCCGGTCTGCCTCACACATTAGGGGCCGGCAGTCTGATGATTGAGATTCAGGAACCGGTGGACATTACGCTGAGAGCGGAACGGATCAGGCCGGATGGAAGCGTTCTTCCGGAAGAATCCCTTCACAGCGGAATCGGACTGGAAGCCCTTTTGGACTGCTTTGATTTCACGATCCGCAGCAAGGAGGAGACGGAGAACAAGATATTTGTCTCTCCGCGTATTTTAAAAGAAGAGGATTCTATGGGGGAAGAGGTACTCATTGGTACAGAGACTACAACCAGGTTTGGAATGAACCGGATCAGAATGGATGGCGCGGGAGGAAAAAGGAGCTGGAAAAAGGAGAACGGAGCATTTACCATCGTTTTAGTTACGGAAGGAACCGGCAGGCTTGTGACGGAAACGGGGGAAGAACCCCTTAAAAAGGGCACCGAACTGTGGATACCAAACGGAGTGAAAACATATCGTTATGAGACGGAAGAAAAGCTGGAAATCGTAGAGTGCTATCCTCCTCAAAACTAAGTCAAACGTTTGAGTAAAAAGTTATCCAAAAGCGGCTGTTTTGTGTTAAGATAAGAGTATATGACAAAACAAAAAGTAGGAGAAGAAAGGCGGTAAGCACAATGGAGAATGTATTGGTTGTCCACGGCGGGGGACCAACTGCAGTCATTAACTCTTCCCTGTATGGAGTTATAGAGGAAGCGAAGGAAAGCGGCCGGATCGATAAGGTTTACGGCGCCATCGGAGGCAGTGAAGCTATTTTCAAGGAGCGGTTTCTGGATCTGATGCAGTTTCCGGAAGAGAAATTAAAACTTTTGCTGGAAACTCCGGCAACAGCCATTGGTTCATCCAGATATGCCCTGGAACAAGAAGATTATGAAGCCATGGTGGGAATCTTTAAAAAGCACGATATTAAATATGTGCTGCTAAACGGCGGAAACGGGACCATGGACACCTGCGGAAAGATCTACGAAGTGTGTAAGAATGAAGGAATCTGTGTTGTGGGAGTTCCAAAGACGGTGGACAACGATATCGCCATTACAGATCACACTCCCGGATTTGGAAGCGCTGCAAGATACATAGCTGCTACAACGGAGGAAGTTGGGGCGGATATTAAATCCCTGCCGATCCATGTCTGCGTGATTGAAGCTATGGGCAGGAATGCGGGGTGGATTACCGCAGCATCTGTATTAGCCCGTAAGAAACCGGGAGACGCGCCTCATTTGATCTATCTGCCGGAACGTGCATTCAATGAAGAGGAGTTCTTAGAGGATGTAAAACGGCTCTATGACAAACTGGGCGGAGTTGTTGTGGTCGCCAGCGAAGGCCTGCGGGGTGAGGACGGAGAGCCGATTGTGCCTCCTATCTTTAAATCGGGACGGGCCACTTATTATGGAGACGTGAGCGCTTACCTTGCAAATCTGGTAATTCAGAAACTGGGAATCAAAGCGAGAAGTGAAAAGCCCGGAATCTGCGGCCGTTCATCAATCGCATGGCAGTCGCCTGTGGACAGGGACGAGGCGGTTCTGGCCGGCAGAAAGGCATTGCAGGCGGCGTTAAACGGAGAAAGCGGCGTGATGGCCGGCTTCATCCGGGATGAGACGGAAGACGGTTCGTATAAGGTTCATGTCCGCATGATTCCGATCTCAGAAGTCATGCTGTATGAAAAAGTTCTGCCGGAAGAATACATCAATGAGCGGGGCAATGATGTGACAGAAAAATTTGCAGAATGGTGCCGTCCGTTAATCGGGCCGGAACTGAGAGACTTTATTGATTTCCAGGAATACATGGATAAAAAATGATGCTGCAGCGGGCAGCGGAACAGAGGTTGATATGAAACATATTTTTTTGAATTTAAAAAGATTTGACATTCCAAAAGACATGGGCGGCGTAAACAGCATTGCTCCCATTCAGGAATGGGGAAGCTATATTGTATCGAATACACAGGAGCAGTTAAAGGAGTATGCTGGTGAGGATGTGGAATTCGTTATGTATTTTCCGGAGGCGCATTTGATATCAGCGGCAAATGCATTGGAAGAAAACAGCATGGTTCAGGTCGGATGCCAGAGCGTATACCGTGAGGATACGGCTGTGGGCGGCAATTTCGGAGCATTTACCACCAACCGCACAGCTAATGCAGTGAAAGCCATGGGATGCACGTCCACAATTATCGGACATTGTGAAGAGAGAAAAGATAAAGCGGGAATTCTGGCAGAGGCCGGGGTGACGGATACTGCAGCAGTTAACCGCCTGCTGAATAAGGAGATTAAAGCGGCTATTAAAGCAGGACTTTCCGTTTTATACTGTATCGGTGAATCTTCTGAGGAACAGCCCAGGTGGCAGGAAGTTCTAAAAGAACAGCTCAGCACAGGGCTGGAGGGCGTGGATACTTCGAAAGTGACCATCGCTTACGAGCCGATCTGGGCCATTGGGCCTGGAAAGATTCCGCCGGATCAGGAATATATCACCATGATCGGAAGCTTTATTAAAGAAGTGACAGGAGGCCTGGATGTGGTGTACGGCGGCGGCTTAAAGGTGGATAATGCCAGGATGCTGGCATCCATTCCGGTGATGGACGGCGGTTTGATCGCCTTAACCAGATTCCAGGGAGAGATCGGGTATTATCCGGATGAATATCTGGAGATTATCAAAACTTACTTTTCCAAATAATGTGTTTTTTTTTAAGTGGAACGTGAAGGCATTTTAAAAAATGCCTTCACGCCTGATGTAAAAAATAACGTTTTCAAACTAAAAAGGAGAGAAAATATATGAAGTTATCATTTGAATACGGCCAGGGCCTTATGACAGCAGATTTACCGGACAACACCGACGTCTTTATTCCAGGAGAAACCGTATTAGATCCGCCTTATATCCCGGAAGACCAGCTGGTTGAAAAAACACTGGAATCCATCAGAAATCCCATGGGCATGGAGCCATTGTCCAAACTGGCCCATAAGGGATCGAAAGTAACCATCATTTTCCCGGACCGTGTAAAGGGCGGGGAGCAGCCTACCTCCCACAGAAAAATTTCGATCAGGCTGATTTTACAGGAATTATATGATGCAGGTGTGGAGAAGAAGGACATTCTTCTGATCTGTTCTAACGGGCTTCACAGAAAGAATACGGAAGCTGAGATCCGCGGTGTCTTGGGAAATGAACTTTTTAATGAATTCTGGTATACTCATCAGATCATCAACCATGACAGCGAGGATTATGACCATCTGGTAGACCTTGGAACCACAGACCGTGGCGACCCTGTTATCATGAACAAATACGTTTATGACAGCGATGTGGCAATTCTGATCGGCCATACCCAGGGCAACCCTTACGGCGGATATTCAGGCGGTTACAAACACTGTGCAACCGGCATCACCCATTGGCGTTCCATCGCTTCCCACCATGTACCGGAAGTTATGCACAGAAAGGATTTCACTCCTGTAAGCGGAAAATCCCTGATGAGAACAAAGTTCGATGAAATCGGACAGCATATGGAAAAATGCATGGGCAAGAAATTCTTCTGCTGTGACGCTGTTCTGGATACGAAATCAAGACAGATCGAGATCAACAGCGGTTATGCAGCAGTTATGCAGCCAAAATCCTGGATTACGGCGGACAAACGTACTTATGTTCCGTGGGCTGAGAAAAAATATGATGTCATGATTTTCGGTATGCCTCAATTTTTCCATTATGGAGAGGGAATGGGCACCAACCCGATCATGCTGATGCAGGCATTATCCGCACAGGTAATCCGTCATAAGAGAATCATGAGCGATAACTGTGTTATCATCTGTTCCTCCATCTGCAACGGATATTTCCATGATGAATTATGGCCATACACAAGGGAAATGTATGAGATGTTCCAGAAAGATTATATGAACACTCTGCCTGATATGAACCGCTATGGAGAGTATTTTGCAACGAATGAAGAATATATCCGTAAATACCGTTACTGCAACGCATTCCATCCGTTCCACGGTTTCTCCATGATAAGCTGCGGCCACATTGCGGAAATGAACACTTCCGCCATCTATCTTTGCGGCGCTCAGGAACCTGGATATGCGAGGGGCATGGGACTGAAGACCAGAGCAACCATTGAAGAAGCATTAGAAGATGCAAAGAAGAAATTCGTGGGCCCGAATCCTAATATTCTGGCGCTGCCTCAGACCTTTAAGCTGGGAGCTGTTCATCTCATGATGAAAGATCAGGTTTATGAAGGAAAAGGCGCGGAAGACTGCGGCTGTGCGGCGCATATGATGCATCACAAATAGGGGGCATTGGAAAATGAGACACGATTATTATAGTTATGATAAACAACAGCTGCTTGAAAATCCAAAGATCAGGATGATCTGCATGGAGGACAACAGCCAGGTATTTAAAACCATGGCGGACCAGATGGCAGAGGAAATTGAGGCCCACAATGCAAAGGGGGAAAAGACAGTTTTTATCTGCCCTGTCGGTCCTGTGGGACAGTATCCGTATTTTGTGGATCTGGTAAATACCAAAAACATCAGCCTGAAAAATGTCTGGTTTATCAATATGGATGAATATTTAGACGATGAGAAGCAGTGGGTGTCTATGGATCACCCGCTCAGCTTCCGCGGGTTCATGGAGCGCACTGTTTACTCCAGGATAAAAACGGAACTGGTTATGCCGGCAGAACAGCGCATATTCCCGGACCCTCAGAATGTCGGATATATTCCGGAATTGATTGATAAATTAGGCGGAGTGGATATCGCTTTTGGCGGAATCGGCATCAATGGCCATGTGGCGTTTAACGAAGCGGACCCGTCTTTGAGCAATGAGGAGTTTTTAAACCAGAAAACAAGGGTGCTCCGCATTTCTCCTGAAACAAGGGCGGCCAATGCCATCGGCGATTTTAACGGTGCCTTGGAAGATATGCCTCACTATTGCGTTACCATCGGTATTTATGAAATTGCCCATGCCAGAAAGATCCGTTTAGGATGTTTTAGAAACTGGCACAGAGCCGTGGTCAGAAGAGCGGGATATGGAGATCCGTCTTCCGAATTTCCAGTCAGCCTTTTGCAGGCACATCCTGACCTGACGCTGACATTTACCGATTTTGTTGCAAATCTGGAAGATTAAAAGGAGATAAATGATTATGCCAATGATACCTTTAAGACCTCTCATGGAGGCATCCATTAAACACGGTTTCGGCCAGGGGGGATTCAATGTCAATGCGGTTGCCCAGGCAAAAGCTGTAATTGAAGTTCACGAGATGTTCCGTTCTCCGGCTATTTTGCAGGGGGCGGATCTGGCCAACGGATTTATGGGCGGCCGGACCGATTTTATGAACGCCACACTGGAAGATAAAAAAATAGGGGCTAAGAATATCGCTGATGCGGTTAAAAAATATGGCGCTGATTCTGAAATCCCGATTGTGCTTCATTTAGATCACGGCAGGGATTTTGATTCCTGTGTAGCTGCAATTGAAGGCGGATACACATCAGTAATGATCGATGGTTCCTCACTTCCTTTTAAGGAGAACATCGAACTGACAAGGGAAGTTGTTAAATACGCACATGCAAGAGGCGTCAGCGTAGAAGGGGAACTGGGCGTTTTGGCGGGAGTGGAGGATCATGTATTTTCCGCCAGCTCTACCTATACCAATCCTTTGGATGCGGTTGAATTCTTTAAACAGACAGGCGTGGATGCGCTGGCTATCTCTTACGGCACCATGCATGGAGCTTCCAAGGGCAAGGATGTGAAGCTGAGGAAAGAGATCGCGGTTGCGATCAGAGAATGTATGAATCATTTGGGAATTTTTGGCGCTCTCGTTTCCCATGGTTCTTCTACAGTACCGAAATACATTGTGGATGAAATCAATGCGCTGGGCGGGGAACTGACCAATACATACGGGATTTCCATTGAAGAATTAAAGGCTGCTATTCCCTGCGGAATCAGCAAGATCAACGTGGATACGGATATCCGTCTGGCTGTTACCAGAAACATGAAAGAGCTGTTTGCAAAGTATCCGGAGAAGAGAACCAGCGCGTCCATCGGGGGCATTTATGAACTGTTGGAGGCTAAGAAAAACCAGTTTGATCCAAGGGTATTTCTTCCGCCGATCATGGATACGGTTATGTACGGCAATATTCCTGATGACGACGTGGCAGCGATTGTGGACTGCGTGGAACGTGGTGTGAAAGAAGTTGTAGGTACTTTGATCGTACAGTTTGGATCATACGGTAAAGCTCCTCTTGTGGAGTGCGTGAGCCTGGATGAGATGGCAGAGCGGTATAAAAAGGCAGGGATTTAAAGAGAAAGAGTTTTATGAATCCGGAAATGAATTTAAAAACACACTCTCGGGGCTGCTGGAAAGAGAGAGGCCTGAGTGGGTGGGAAAAGAGTGCGGGACATGGTTCCTGCGCTCTTTTTCTATTCTTTTTCTGACTGATACTAAGTGACGGACAGCAGTTGATTTTTTTGCCTAAAAAGCTGACTTTTTTTACAATGCTTCCTATAGAACGAGAATATTTGGTATAGTTGCAATAAACCAGAATGGGATTAGGAGGATCTTATTATATGCAAAAAAAGTTGGATGGTAAATGGAAAAATATAAAAAAATTTGGGCCGAAAGCGGCTGCTTGTGCCGTAGCAATCTGCCTTACAGCAGGAAGTGTTCCGTTTACGGCTGCTGCGGAAGAGATTGTCAGCCAGACAGAAAGTCCAAATGAGATTATTTCTGAAAATAATGCAAAAGCAGAAGAAAATAAAACCGGGACGGAAGAAGGAACCGGGACGGAAACCGCAGAGGGGAAGGAAGCCGGGGAAGAAACGGAAAAAGAGACCGGGGCGGAAACCGCAGAGGGTACTGGAACAGGAGCGGGGGAGGAAACCGGGACAGAAACGGAAAAGGAGCCTGAGATAGGAGAAGAGACAAAGGCAGAAACAGAAGAAGGAACTGGGACAGGAACAGAAGAGGGAACTGAGACAGAAACAGAAGAGGAAACTGAGGCAGGAACAGAAGAGGAAACTGAGGCAGGAACAGAAGAGGAAACTGAGGCAAAAACAGAAGAAAAAACTGAGACTGAAACAGAAGAAGAGACAAAGGAAGGAACAGAAGAGATAACAGAGGAGGAAACAGAAGAAGAGACCGGGGAAGACATAAAAGATGAACAAGACATGGAAATTGAAGAAGATATAAAAGAAGGAGATCTGAAATCTTCATTAGAAAATGATCTGCCTAAGGAATTAAATCAGGCTGCCACATTAAGTGCAGCGCCGCTGCAGCTGAAAAGCAGTTTATTCAGAGCCGCTGAAACGGATACAGTCATAGAACCGCTCATAGCATCTGATGATAATGGATGTATGAAATTTACTTTAAACCAATTTGGATTTGATATCAGGGGTTACAGTGGGAATGATGAACTTCGAAGCGCTTTAGGTGGTTATAATGTGCGGCTGTTAATGAATGATAGCACAGAAGGACTTACATTTGATGAAAATATGAAGGCAGAAATAGATAACTTATCCATAACCATGAGGGCAGGTATTGAAAAGATCGATGGCATATCTTATGTCAAAGTTGTATATTATGTGGAGAATAAAACAGCGGATGAAGAGATAACATTTTCGCTTGGCAGTTCTGCGGATACTTGCGTAGGGGATGATGATTCCGCTATTGTGTCAAAGACCGATGATGGTATTTTAATGCTCGGGCGTAAAGACAGATGGTTAAGCGATCCAAGTGCGTATATATATGCGTTTGTTATCAGGAACGATGAAGAGAGTGATGCTGATATTGACCGGTGGTGGTATGGCCTGTATCATGAAAGAGGATATAATATGTTTGAGGGCGATCTGCCAACAGAAGAATTGAAAAATGTTGACAGCGGAATGGCTTATTCATGGCTTGATCAGACTTTAGAGGGAGGTCAGATTGGTAAGTATTCTGTCCTCTTTGGAATCGGAAATACGGAAGATTATACGGATACTGAGCCCGAGCCAAAACCGGAGCCCGAGCCAGAACCAGTTCCGGAACCGAATCAGCCTGCTGATAGGACAGAATATGAAAGTGAAAGCAGCGAAGACCATGATGACACCGAGTATTGGGCTATGGAGAACGGTAAATGGACATTTACCAACGGAGTATCTTACCGGAACCAGTGGGGATATTTATACTATAACGGAACCTATGGCTGGTATTTCTTCAATCAGGATGGCTATATGGAAACCGGATGGCACACGGAGCCGGATGGAAGGAAGTTCTACCTTAACCCATCTGCAGACGGAAAACAGGGGATGATGTGTACCGGATGGAATTTGATCGATGGAAAATGGTATTATTTCAGCCAGGAACAGGGTTCAGGAAGAGGGCATATTCTGGTTTCAACCACTACGCCGGACGGATATACGGTAAATGAAAACGGAGAATGGGTGCAATAACTTCACGGTTAACTCTGCTTACCCAAGATAATCAAAATTTCAAATCATCTATCTGCACGCAGGAGATTTTATTCTCCTGCGTGTTTTTTCATTCCATAGGATAGATTCGTCCTATGGAATGAAATGCCCTTATGTTAGCTATGGATCATACTGGGTATCGTATATTATGGGCAATAAGAAATGGCACCGCCCAAAGATGCCCGCCCCAGGCGGAGAATCCCGTTTACGGGATTCTATCCATTTAAAAATAAGAATAATCAGCCTGAAAATAACTTAATTATGCAAAAAGTAGCCTGAAAAAATCATTTCTTGCCCGTAAATTAGCAGAAATATTGACGAAACCCTAAAATCAGACTATATTCATTATATGATATATCATATTAGTGCTTGAAAAAACAGAAAAATATATACAAAATAACCAATAAACAGCAAGCCCGACAGGAGGTTACCCCATGGCATTACGCTACTTAGAGGTGAAAAATGAAATACTCCGTTTGATAGAAGGAATGAAACCTCACAGCAGGGTTCCATCCCGGCAGTGGCTGTGCAAAAAATGCGGGGTAGCCCGCAGCACAGTGGATAAGGCCATTGCGGAACTGATAGCGGAAAACCATCTCTATACCATGAAGGGAAGCGGAACCTATATCCAGGAGAGGGAAGGGTTAGCCACCATTATCAATTTCGGGGTCATTCTTCCATTTATCATGGAAGCCGGATATCCTAAACTGCTGAACGGGATTGAACGGTATGCGTCCAAACGGAATATCAATGTCATTGTATGCAGCAGTGAGAACACCCCGCAGAAGCAGCATAATTATGTGATTCGAATGATTGAAAGCAAGATTGACGGATGCATTATCATTCCAAGCATCAATTCGGAAATGAACCATCATTCCTTTTCGCTTCTGGAAGAGCGGGGAATTCCGTTTGTGTTCTGCAACCGGTTTGTGGATGGGTTCAATGTTCCGTTCCTGGGCAATAACAATTATTATGGGGAGTATGCAGCCACAAAACACATCATTGATGTAGGATGTAAAAATATTGCCTATATGTCGCCCAGAAAATACAGCACCAGCATTGAGCGGTATTACGGCTTTATGACGGCGATGCTTGATAACGGGATGTCCATTAACATGGATAATTATCTCCATGATAATGTGCCTGTGGAAAAACTTAAATATCAGGCGGCTGAGATCTTCTCAAAGCCGGATTATCCTGACGGAGTAGTTTGCTTCAACGATACCATGGCCGCATATCTGTATCCGATCTTGGCAGATAAAGGACTGGCGGTGGGGCGCGATGTGAAGATCATTGGTTATGATGACGGACCGATCTGTGAGAATATGCGGGTTCCTTTATCTTCCGTATCATCGAAAGCGGAAGAGGTGGGATACGAAGCCGCAAAAATGCTGATGGGTATGGTAACCAGAAGGTTTGAAGAAAAGGCTGGCCTAATCCGGCTTTTCACGCCGGAGCTGAGGATCAGGAAAAGCAGCGGCCAGGGAAAAGAGGGGATGAAGTGAAATCCCTGGAATCGAAAATACAGCGCTTAATAAGGCGGAAGTGAGGTTATATATGAATATTTCAGGAATTATGCCGGCATTGGTGACACCATATAAAAAGGATGGGGAAGTTAACCTGCCGGAGTTAAAAAAACTGGTGCGGACGCTGCTGGAAGACGGTGCGGAAGGATTTTATGTCTGCGGCAGTACGGGAGAATGTTTCATGCTGCGGGATGATGAGAGGAAATCCATTATGGAAGCAGTTACTGAGGAGGTAAACGGCCGCGTTCCTGTGATCGCCCATGTGGGCGCGATCTGGGCAGATCAGGCCGCAGACCTTGCAAAACATGCAGCATCCTGCGGGGTGACGGCTGTTTCCAGCGTTCCGCCGTTCTATTATAAGTTTTCATTTCAGGAGATTGTGGACTATTATAAAATCTTATCAGATTCCACCGATCTTCCGGTTGTGATTTATAACTTCCCAGCATTTTCAGGGGTATCCATTAACTCACAGAATATTGGAGAGATAATCGCCCAGTGCCGTGTGGCAGGTTTGAAATATACGGACCACAACCTGTTTGAACTGGAAAAGATCAGAAGGAAGTTTCCGGATCTGACGATTATGTACGGACATGACGAGGTACTTTTGAACGCGCTGCCTATCGGAATCAGCGGAGCTATTGGAAGCACATTTAATGCGATGACGCCAAAATATAAGAGAGTGGTAGATGCGTATTATGCTGGAAATCTACAAGAGGCGTCCAAAGTACAGCATGAGGCCAGTTCAATTGTAGAGATGCTGGCAAAAGTCGGAGTATTCCGCGGAGTAAAATACCTCCTTTCCAAAAAAGGAATCGAATGCAACGGCTGCAGGAGACCGTTCCGTGAACTGACAGAGGAAGAAAAGCAGTTTTTAGATCAGATAACGGATTTAAACTAGAACGGAAGAGGGGTGTAAATGGGCGGTTTTACTGAGGAAACGAAGGCTGACGGAGTACATATTATAGAAACATTTGGTTCCGGGCCATATTTAGAATACCGGATTCCGGGAATTGTGATAACTGAAAAAGGCACTTTGATCTGCTGCTATGAAGGGCGGATGGAGAACCGCAATGACTGGGCGCAGATCGATATTGTGATACTGAGAAGCACTGACCGTGGAAAAACCATGAGCCGGACGGTCATAGCAGGGAATGACGGGACAGAAGAGGGCCAGGTGGTTACCTGGAATAATCCGGTGCTGATTGCGGATGGAGAACTGGTTCATCTGATATTCCACAGGAATTATGAAAAGGCTTATTACTGTGTGAGCCGGGATGACGGAATCACGTTTTCTGCCCCTGTGGAGATAACCGATGCATTCCGGGAATTTGATTACCAATGGAATGTGTGTGCATCAGGGCCGGGACATGGAATTGTTACACGGGATGGAACGCTGATGGCGGCTGTATGGATTGCCAATGGAGAAACGCTGGATGAGAGCGGGAGAAAGAAGGCGCATAATCCGTCTACCTCAGGACTGATTTACAGCAGGGACAGGGGGAAAACCTGGCATGCCGGAGCGATGGTTTCAGGGGTTGCGAATGCCAATGAAACTTCCATCGCTGAGCTTTTGGACGGACGGATTCTTTTCAATATACGCAACGCGGAACCGGAAAAATGCAGGGTTCTTGCAGTATCATCCGATGGGATGAGTGGAATTGACGCATGGTGGAAAGAGGAAGAACTTCCCGATCCCAAGTGCTTTGGGAGTATGGTGAAGATGAGGGACGGGGCGGTTGGATTTGTCAATTGTGCCAATCAGAACCTGGAACATCCGGAGGGAAAAAGGCTGTTTTTGACCGTATATGAGAGCCGGAAGGACGGACAGAGCTGGAAGCCGATTGTTCATGTGGATATCCATGGAGGATATGCGGACCTGGCGGCGGATAAAGAACATCTTTATGTATTTTATGAGCAGTGCATTTGGACGGAGGACTTGAAACGGGTGAATCATTTGATCCTGAAAGAGTATGGATTGTAAAGCTGTTTTTAACAGCGGAATTGGAGGGCAATATGAAAAAACGGATCACAGCATTAACTATGGCATGTGTTATGTGCGCATCTTTATTAACCGGATGCGGAGGAAAAGGGGAACAGCCTTCGTCTGCGGCTCCGGCTGGCAGCACACAGAGCGCACAGGGAGAGACAACTGCGAAGACTACAGAGACGGCGGCTGAGAAAGATGCCCCGGTCATTGTGATTTATAATAACTCAGGTGCATTTAACATAGCGGGAGCAGAGGCAGGCAGTGAAACGGCGGCCTATGAAAAGATGCAGAATTACATTCTGGAACAGACAGGAGTTAAAGTGGAGATCATCATGCCTCCTTCTGATTCGGGGGCAGCCAAGGAAAAATTAAATCTCTTGCTTGCCGGCGGTGACCAGATTGATGCATGGTGGGGGAACTGGCATGATTATGCGCCCAGCGGCATGATTCTTCCGTTAAACGAGTATATCGAAAATGAAGAATATAAGGCGATCAAGGATGCATGGGAACCGTGGGGCTCCTGGGTAGGGGCTACCGATACGGAAGGAACCATCTGGATTGTGCCGAGAAATACTTCAACTACTCCCTATCCGATCTTTGTGAGACAGGACTGGCTGGATCTGGTAGGCATGGAACAGCCTTCCACACTGGATGAACTGAATACATACTTATATAAAATTAAAGAACTGGATCCATACGGTAACGGAGAAACCATTCCTTTGGGAACCCAGAAGGGCGGAGAAGTTATGGCATATCTGGAATACTCGCTGGTAGGCGGATTTGTGGATACCGGAAATGGTAACTGGCTTGATGAGGATGGAAAGGTAAAACCGGTTTGGATTGCAGACGGATATAAAGATTTTCTGGCCCAGTTAAATACCTGGTATAAGGACGGAATCCTCCATAAAGAGTGCTTCAGTATGGATAAGGATACATTTATACAGAGCATAACAAAAGGTGCGGTAGGAGCTACTGCGGCCTGGTATTCCAGAGTCACTTTAAATGACGGAACATTAACCAAAAACCTGCCGGACCTGGATTTGGAAAAATACGATTATGCATTTGGAATCAACGAAAAAGGAATCACAGGACCTAACGGCAAATTCGTTCAGACCCGTACCAATGTTTCACCTGAAGGATTAATGATCAGCAGCAAGTGTAAAAATCCGGAAGCTGTTATGAAGTTTGTAGAGTGGTCATACCATTGGGAAAACTATCAGACCGCAGCCATGGGCATTAAAGATGAATATTGGAAATATGATCCAAACGACCCGGACGCCGAGAAGAACCGTTCGGTAGTGGCAATAGAAGGCGGACCAAAATACTGCAGAGATTTCCTGGTTTCTTTAGGAACACCGATGGAGATTCAGTCCACCGAATATGATGAGTGGGGAAGACAGACCATGCATAATCTCTGGCTTCAGGAGCACTTAAATGATTTTGACGTAACCCATGAGCCAGGCTGTGAGTATGGAATCACCTGGCAGAATGACAAACTGACGGAGAATATTCCTGCCTATACGGATATCCGCACATACCGTGATGAAGAGCTGGTGAAGTTTGTAAACGGAAACCGTTCCCTGGATACCTGGGATGATTTTGTACAGGAATTGTATGGAATGGGATTGGAAGACTGGATCACGGAATATACGAGACAGTATAATGAGAGCAAGTAAAGGAATCAGAGAGGAGCGATGGTATGTCCAGGCAGCATGGAAAACAGAAAGCAGGGCAATACAGCCAGAATAGGCCGTTAAAATATTATTTAAAAAGGGACCGGTTTATTTATCTGCTGTTATTGCCGGGACTGCTCTATTATTTGATATTCAAGTACATACCGATGTTCGGAATTATCATAGCATTTGAAGATTATAAGCCGTTTTTTGGACTTGAAGGCATTTTCACTTCAAAATGGGTGGGACTGAAGCATTTTATTAAGTTTTTCCAGTCGGCTTACTGCCTGAGACTGATTAAAAATACGCTGCTGCTCAGCTTATATACTCTGATTTGGGGATTTCCGCTGTCCATTGTGCTGGCGCTGTTTATCAATGAAATCAGGTTTAACCGGTTTAAAAAGGTAGTGCAGACAGTATCATATCTGCCTCACTTCCTGTCAGCCGTTATCGTATGCGGCATCATCCGTACCATGACTGGTACGGATGGAGGCCTGCTCAATGCGATTATCGTTCATTTCGGAGGTGAACCTATTTATTTCCTGGGGGAAACCCAATGGTTCAGAACGATTTATACCGTATCGGATGTGTGGCAGACGATTGGATGGAACAGCATTGTGTTTATTGCAGCCATGGCAGGCATTGACAAGGCATTATACGAAGCGGCAAAAGTGGATGGAGCCGGTGTTTTAAAGAGGATGTGGTACATAACACTTCCGGGAATTATGCCGGTTGTCACCATTATGCTGATCATGAGGGTGGGCAATATCCTGAACGTGGGATATGAAAAAGTTTTGCTTTTATATTCGCCGCAGATTTATTCCGTATCGGATATCATCAGCACTTATGTGTACAGGGAAGGATTGATAAACCAGAACTATTCCTTCGCGACGGCTGTGAACATGTTTACATCTGTAGTTTCCCTGGTTATGGTGCTGGGTACCAACTATATCACTAAGAAAATGGGACAAGAGGGGGTTTGGTAATATGAAGCGCGCAAAGAAAGTGTTCAGCGGCGAGAACCTGTTTCAAATGATTAACATACTCCTTATGATTATATTTATGGTAATCATCATGGTTCCCATTCTGACGGTGATTATGACATCTTTTGTCAGCGAGGCGGAGATTGCCAGGAGGGGCTCTTTTATCATCGTCCCGGAAGATTTTGATTTTACCGCCTATAAACTTTTATGGGAAAGTTCCAGCAATATTATACGCGCCTATGGCAACACCATTTTCCGTGTGGTTATAGGAACCGGTTTAAATCTGTTTTTTACAATTACGCTGGCGTATGCACTGTCCAAGCGGGACTTGAAGGGAAGAATGGTTCTGACCGGTCTCATTTTTTTCACCATGCTGTTTTCAGGCGGCATGATTCCCACCTTTATGCTTGTAAAAGCTGTGGGACTGATGGACAGCCGCTGGGCGATGGTACTGCCGTGTCTGGTCAATACATGGAATCTGTTCGTTATGAGGAATTTCTTCTATGGGATTCCCGACAGCCTGGAAGAGGCGGCGGTTTTGGACGGAGCCAACCAGATTCAGATTTTAACGAAGGTGGTGCTGCCGCTGTCAAAGGCATCAATCGCAACCATTGGACTGTTTTACGCGGTTCATCACTGGAATGCATGGTTTGACGCAATGCTTTATATCAACAAAACATCGCTTCTGCCGATGCAGAACATTTTGAGAAATATCATCACATCGGCATCATCTCTCGGCGATTTGAGCTCGGAAGCTTATAACGCCATGGATGTGCTGCCGCCGACCCAGTCGCTGAGGGCGGCAGCCATTATTGTAACCACCTTGCCGATCATTATGGTGTATCCGTTTATACAGAAATATTTTGTAAAAGGTGTGATGGTTGGATCGGTAAAAGGTTAAAGCTTGTTGGAACATGAGTTTCCAGCGTCTGTCCGTCCAGGCAGCGGTCAGGAAAGCAGCTTTTTATAGCTGTGATCCACGCACAACGCGCCGAATGGAGCGGTCAGAAGGATGGAAATTACCGCCACAGTTAAAACTAAATGGCCGCAGGACAGGCCCATCGAAAGAGGAATTCCTCCGATGGCGGCCTGGACTGTGGCTTTTGGCGTGTAGGCCATCATGCAGAAGAGACGTTCCTTTGGTGAAAGCTTTGTTTTCAGCAGGC
Source organism: Clostridiaceae bacterium (assembly GCA_018378255.1). Taxonomy (GTDB): domain Bacteria; phylum Bacillota; class Clostridia; order Lachnospirales; family Lachnospiraceae; genus CHH4-2. The sequence goes on from JAGZXV010000066.1 coordinate 21,089, forward strand.
AGGCAAAAACGCCGGCCATACGCATGATAAGAGCGCCTGCAACCAAAAGAACCGACAGGATTCCGGCTTTGGCGATATAGGAGGTGTCCACCGTAGCGCCCACCAGCACGAATAGAAGCACTTCAGCGGCCACCCACAGTTTGTTATATTTGGAAGAAAGGCGGACAGCCAGGGTTTCATACTTCTGTTTGATCATAATTCCCATGCTCATAATGGCCAGAAGTCCGGAAAATGGCAATATACCCTCCAGCCGTGTTTCACATTCCAGCAGCAGAAAAGAAAGGCTGATGATGATCAGGATCTTTACGGAATCTCTCATATGGAATTTTCTGAAGAACAGAATCAGTAAAAAGCCTGTAAAAAAACCTGCCAGAATGCCGGTCAGTATGGAAAATGGAATCTGGACAAAGCTCAGAGCGCTCACGTGCCCGCCCTGGGCGAGGGCGGTAAATGCAGTGAACAGCACGATGACAAACACGTCGTCAACGGAAGCTCCTGCCAGAATCAACTGGGGAATGCTGTGATTCTGCCCGTATCCCTCTTCCATAATGCGGATCATCCGCGGTACAACCACGGCCGGCGAAACAGCGGCGATGACGGAACCGATGATGGCGGCTTCCAGTATGGTGATGTCGAATATTCCGGGCGCCAGAAAAATCACGCCGGCGATTTCAAAACAGGCCGGAAGGAAGCACATGAGAACGGCAGGCCGCCCCACTTGTTTTAAATCACGAAGGTCCAAAGACAGGCCAGCCCGTGTCAAAATGATGACCAAAGCGGCTTTTCGGAGGTCCGGTGAGATGGAAAGTACAGCGGGCGACAGGGCATCCAGCACGTAGGGCCCCAAGACGATTCCTGTGATCACCATTCCCAGCAGGCTGGGCAGTTTAAATCGGGCAAAAAGTGTGCCGAGGGCCAGCCCCAGCAGAAAAATGAGTGCAAAGCTTGTTAACATACGTAATCCTCCTGTTTGATAAAAATATTTCATTTAGCAGAAATTCTGCGGATTGAGGCCAGACGCTTTAACGGTTGAAAGAAATCTTGCCACGATGGAGTTTTTGTTTCATAGGCCGTATTTTTTATGAAACAAAAAAAGCCGATAATTTCTGCGCATATTCGCAGAAGTCATCAGCTTAAAAAAGCGGTTTAAGTCGTAAAACTTGGGGAGAACTTCATTCCCGATAGCTACGATTATAGCTTAGGAATTAGGAAAAATCAAGAATTATTTTGAAATTTAGTTTTATTCATTTTTTTGTAAATGATGCAGTTTTTTGTAAAGCAGGAAATATTTTACCTGCCTTTCCATGAAAATAAGTGGAAGCTTTTAGGGATTGATGATATAATGGCAAAGAAGCACAGGAAATTGCTTACGGATGATATCCATCCGTGAAAGGAGTATAGAATGTCAGAGAATAAGCCGATAAAGAATCCGGGGCTGATTATGGCGATCCGGGTGATGAGAGAAGACCCAACTCAGGAATCTCAGGCCAGAGTTGTAGATGAGATAATGAAGGCGCGTTTCCTTGCCCCTGTTGTTCTGGAAGCCATGCCATTTACCGTTGGTTCCAATAGGACCTCGTTCAGGGACAGATGCAGAATGAAATTTTTAAGCATTCATGACGGAAAAGGCAACCGCTTTTTTCCGGCGTTTACAGACGATAAGGAATTGGAGAAGTTCGAATTGGAACGGGGGCAGCAGGTGTCTCATTTGACGTTTGAGGACTATGCCAAGATCATCATGGATGACCAGTCTGCCGGCGGATTTGTTATTAATCCATACAGTGATAATCTGGTGTGCGACAGGGACATGGTGATGAGCTGGATCAGCCACAGGGCGGGTCAGCATGTGAACGGACAGGGAGAAACAGGACAGCGGATCCGTCTGGGACGTCCGAAAGATACCCCGGCAGAATTAATTCAGGCAGTTTCTGATTACCTGAAGGAACAGGAGCTGGTGGAAGCTGCTTATCTTTCCATGATGCAGCCGGAGGGAGAAAAGAGCGGATATTTGATTGTAGTGGATATGGAAGGCGGCGAAGCGGATGCGGATGCTGTTTATGATGGAATCGCCCAGGCCGCCAAGGATCATTTAAATGGAATGTATCTGAATGTTGAGCCGGTCAGCTCAGGGTTTGGACAGGCTGCTATCAAGGATCAGGAACCTTTTTATAGAAAATAAGTGTTCGGGAGACAGATTCTGCGTATTGCAGCGTTTGATGCAGTTTGAAGTATATTCCCGTGAAAACAGCCGCCAAGCGGGCATGATGGCATGTCCATTTGGCGGCTGTCTGCGGCTTGGCTCTCCCGCAGCGAGTGCGGGGGGGGTAACTATGGCGCGGCTGCTTTGAGCTCGTCAATCCAGCCTTCCACATCGTTTCCGCGAATGTCGATGTATTGTTCTCTGTCCTCTGCATATACGAGACGGACATACATCGGTGGATTTTCCGGACCGGTACTGCCGGCCAGCAGATAAAAATCCTTGTTTATCTCATAGCATAGAATGTATAAACCGCTTCCTACATCGGTACCTTCATAGGGGGATAAATCGCTCAAGGACAGGCTGTCCCCTTTTTTAGAAAGCTCGATCACCTGCTCCAGGGTCAGTTTGGTTTTCTCTTTTCTGAACATCATCCATCTCTCATCGATATTGATTACGGCGTATTCGCCATTCAGCACATAATCATTTCCCACACAGCCGAAATTGCTTTGCCCATCTTCTGATGGTTTCTCTGTTCCCTCTACGGCAGACAGGATTTTGCCGGTGATGGCGTCTGCAGCGCCCATAGGGCTTTCCTTACCGGTATCAATATAGATGGCGCCGTCCAGCATCACCATGGGAGGTAAATCGTTTAATGTATCCGCACTTATGGCGGATTGATCCAATATCATGCCGGAATCTGTGACTGTGGGCAATTCGCCTTCTTCAGCCCTGACCTCTTCATAATTTAAGCTTTCCCACAGATCCGTGATATCAATTTTCTTGATTTTGTAAAGGCTGCCGTCTATCCGGATCAGATCTCCGTCACCGATTATATGAAAGAGCTGGGATGTTTCATCAGATAAGTCCAGCTTAAAATAGAGGCCGATTCCACCGGCCGGCATATCATTGTCGTCTGATTTACTGAGAAGATTGATGTCATTCAGTTTTTTGGCGATTTTTTTAATGTCGTCGGGGGCTGTCACTACTTTTTTTACTGCCGCCGAGGGGACACCGCCGGTGAATACGTCAATGGACTTAATGTGATCTTCTTCAATTGAAAAGGCGGGGGGCTGTTTTTGGCATCCGGAGAGTATAAACAGCAGGCATAGGAGCAGAAGAATGGGGAGGCGTTTTGACATAGTGGATCATTCCTTTCCTG
>JAGZXV010000067.1 GCA_018378255.1 Clostridiaceae bacterium
CTTCATTTCCCTTCCTTTCAGCCTTAGAGCTGCCCCGGCTGGAACCATGAGCTGGAACCGTAAACCGTGCTCCGGCCTCCCGCAAACCAGGAGCCGCGTCCGGAGTGAACCCCAACCCCCTGCCTGGTCCGATGCCCCGCCCCCGATCCCTGGATTCACGGCGTTACTTTCACCAATATAGTTAAATAAAGATTTCCCCCCTCCAGTTGTAATTACATGGAAGTTATGTTAAAAATAATAGTAAATATCCATGCCGCAAAGCGGGCATACCAGGAGGAACAGCTTATGGATTTTCGAGAACTGTATTATATTACTATGATTGCAGACTGCCAGAGCATCACAAAAGCCGCACAAAAATTATATATATCCCAGCCGTCACTGAGTCACCTCGTCTCAAAAGTGGAAAATGAATTAGGTGTTAAGCTGTTTGACCGGACGGCCTATCCCATTACCCAAACATATGCAGGAGAGCGTTATGTGGACACCGCCAGGCAGATCCTGCGGTTAAATGACAATATGAGAAGAGAATTCAGCGATATCAGTGAGGGCATTGCGGGCCGGATTACAATCGGAATGCCCACGGAACGGGTGGGCTACATGCTCCCCCGCATCCTTCCCCTGTTTAAATTGGAATACCCGGGTATCGAGGTTGTGACATTGGAAGGCAAATCGGATGTGCTGATGGATTCTGTCATCAAAGGGCAGAGTAATTTCATCATTCTTCCCAGCACCCTACACAATCAGGAGGTAGAATCCCAGTTGATCTACCGGGAAGAACTGATCTATGTGGCAGGAGAAAAATTGATTGATCAGTCTTGTTGTATTCCAGGTTGTCCGGATCAGATCGATATATCGAAAGTGGCCGGAGTACCTCATGTGATGTTGAGAAAGGGGCATGCTATCCGCAATGCGGCGGATGCGCTGTTTAAGCAGTATCATATTGTGCCCGAGTATGTTCTGGAGACGGGAAGCACCATTACTGCCTATAATCTTGCCATGGCAGGTGTGGGGGCCACAATTGTGCCGTTAAGAACCATTGAAATGTCAAACCCCATGGAAGGTTTCCGCTGCTATCAGATCGGACCGGAGCCATATACATGGGATGTGAAGGTATTTTACCGGAAGGACAGCTATCTGGATAATGCAGAGCAGAGGTTTATTGAGATAGCTAAGGAATTATTTGACAGAAAGAGCTGCGATTAGAGGAAAAAATACAGCCAGGAAGAATCGTTATTGTTTCTGTCCGGCTGTATTTGGTTTAGGATAAAAATAGTAAAAGGTCCCATAGAATACTATTTTGTAAAGATATGGTTAAAATTACTGTTTTACCATATTGGGGCAGAACGGACGGCCTTCTGCGGCCGTCCGGCGGTTTTTAATTTTAACTTCCTGAAATGTGAGTATCCAGCTCTGGGGAAAATGTAATCCTGTCCAGCCGCTCCCCGACAGAACCTTTTCCCGCCTAAAAGCTTGGAATAAAATCAGCTGATGCGGCAGCCTTTTTACAGTCATACACAGATTCCGCGATTCCTTTTATCATAAAAACATCCATTATTCCTATTAGGTAAGCTTCTTTGTAAAACAAATAATTCTGTTAACATCTGTAAATCCCATAGCTTTATGAAAATGAAAGCTGTCATCATTGCCCACTTCACAGTCACTGGCGAATTCTGTACACCCTTTGGCTTTAGCCCATTCTTCGCATGCTGTCAACAATTCCTTTGCATATCCATTGTGCCGGTAATGCTCTTTGATAAAAATGCCCTCCAAATAACCTACAGGACTGCCGTATGTTCCCTCCACATAGTCGTATCTTAATTGGCATTGGGCAAATCCAATTGGTTCGTCCTGTTGGTATTTTAGGAAAAACTGAGCGCTGTCCTTCGTAATTATCTCAGAAAATTCTTCAGTCAGTTCTTGAATGCTGTGATTACTCCACATTAATACCGCCAGTTCTGCTATGTTTTCCAAATCGTTGATGTTGGCTTTTCTTACCATTTTTACTATTCTCCATATTGATTATTAATTCATTGCCGGGATTTCTGCTCCATATTGGCTTAACAATAACGTTTCGCGTAATCGGTGATGCATTTGTTTACCCTGTAAGTCTGATTTCGTTATGATTATAAATCGTAATGTCATTTTACTACAATGCATCTTGATACGTTTTTTAATAGCACCCCACCCATAGCTGTATTTCGTGAATGATCCGCTGATGGCGGGAGCAATTTATAAAAAGTTTCCTTCGTATATGGAATGACAAATGGAAGGCTAAAAAATGCCGGAATATTGTTTATCTTACTTTTTTCCAATATACTGCAAAATTTGTTATGGGCTGATTGATATGGTGAAAATTATTGCATGTGATACCCGAATCATGTCTGAAATTTGAGTGTAATTTTATTCTAATATCGGCAAGGTGAAATGTCAAATATTCCATTTTACAAGAGTGACGTGGCGATTAACATTAAAACGTGAAGGCATTTTCGAAAAAGCCTTCACGATTAAAGTAAAACGTGAAGGCATTTTCAGAAATGCCTTCACGTTCGATGTTAAAAAAAGCGATTACCCCAAAAACATAGACAAAACAACATAAAGATTATTTATTATATGTATTTTATTTTATATGAATTCTGCATTAAACTATAGATAGAATATTTAACCAGAAAAAATTGGAGGGCCTATCGTGGGAAAATCATTAACCAGAAAAATAATTGAATCGCATTATGTATCAGGCAGCATGAAAGCCGGAGAAGAAGTATTCATCAAAGTGGATCAGACATTAACACATGACATCAACGCGGTAATGACATATTTGGCTTTTGAAGCCGTTGGTTTAGACCGTGTCCGCACCCAATGCAGCGTCAGCTATCTGGATCACAATCTATTATATGTGGATAATAAAACACCGGATGACCATATCTATCTTCAGTCCATAGCAAAGCGGTATGGGCTGTATGTTTCAAGGCCAGGCAACGGCATATGCCATGCGGTTCACGTATCCCGGTTCGGAGCTCCCGGAAAGATCAGCATGGGAGGAGACAGCCACACCCCTCATGGCGGAGCGATTGGCATGTTGTGTATCGGTGTAGGAGGCATGGACATTACAACGGCCATGACCGGAGTTCCCATGCGGCTTCAGATGCCCAGAGTTATTAAGGTCAATCTGACAGGTTCTTTAAAACCCGGCTGCAATTCCAAAGAAGTTATATTGGAAATGCTCCGGCGCGTCAGCATTAAAGGCGGTTTGGGCAATGTTTATGAATATACCGGTCCGGGCGCGGCCACCCTCGAATGTCCTGCCAGGTCCACAATAAGCAATATGGGAGCTGAGATGGGGGCCACAACTTCTATATTCCCGGCCGACGAGCAGGTGCGCCGGTTCATGAAGGCCCAGGGCCGTGAAGATGAATTTGTTGAAATGCTTCCCGACGAAGATGCGGAATATGACGGAGTGATTGAGATCAGCTTAGATGAGTTAGAGCCGCTTGCTGCCTGCCCCCACCAGCCGGACAATGTGATGCCGCTGAGAGAAGTGCCCAAAAAGCCAGTGCAGCAGGTATTTATCGGAAGCTGTACCAATGCAAGTTATTCGGATATCGCAAAAGCAGCCATGGTACTTCAGGGAAGACATGTAAATGAAAATGTAAGTTGTACCTGTGCCATTGCCTCCAAACAGATCTATAAAGCGCTCCTCCATGACGGCTATCTGGATATGCTGATAGACGCAGGCGTCCGCCTGCTGGAACTGGCCTGCGGACCCTGCTGTGCAATCGGCCAGTCCCCTGCAACAAAAGGAGTGGCAGTGAGGACGACCAACCGTAATTTCAAAGGCAGGGCAGGAAACCCGACCGCAGAAATTTATCTTGTGAGCCCAGAAAGTGCAGCTGCGACCGCAGTTGTGGGAACTTTTGCATCAGCGGAGGACATCATGGGAGATGAAATTAAAAAACTTTCAGGTGTACATGAACCGGACGCTTACTATGTGGATGATTCCATGATAATTAAGCCTCTTCCTGAGGAAGAGGCGCTGCAAACGGAAATCCTGCGCGGGCCGAATATCAAACCTCTCCCTGTACCGGATGCGCCGGAACAATATTTATCGGCCAAAATCAGCTTAAAAGGCGGAGATAACATTTCAACTGATGATATTACCCCAGCCAGTGCTGAGTTCAGCAGCATGCGTTCCAACATACCGCTGATGTCACAGTACTGCTACCACCGCTATGATCCGGAGTTTGCAGCCCGGGCTAAAGAACTTGGCAGGAGCATTATCATAGGCGGTGAAAACTACGGCCAGGGATCATCCAGAGAACATGCGGCTATAAATCCTATGTATCTTGGCGTTAAAATTGTAATCGCAAAAAGTATCGCCAGAATCCATAAAGGCAATCTGATTAATCATGGCATTATTCCGATGCTGTTTGAGCAGCAGGAGGACTACGATAAACTGGATTTACTGGACGAACTGGAAATTGAAAATCTTTTAGACCAGCTTCCTAAAAGAGAAGTTGTGATAAAAGATAAGACAAAAGATTTTACCTTTAAGGCGCAGCTGGATGTTTCGGATAACGAACTGGAAGTGATTTTGAGTGGGGGGCAACTGGCGTATTTGAAAAAGGTGTTGGGAAGATAAGAGCAGACGGTTATTTTGCAGAAATTCCGCAGAAATATTTTTTACATAAGTGACGTGGGGATTAACAGTAAAAGGTGAAGGCATTTTCGAAAATGCCTTCACCTTTTACTTTAATTAATTTTAAATATTGAAATTTAATTTTATAAAATATTGATTTTTTAAACATCTTCGTGTATATTAACTATATCAAAGGATGCAGATGCAGCAAAGGAGAGTGAATTGTGAGGAATGAGGAAAAAGATGATAAAATAAAAGCCCAGGGAAACCAGTCCAGCGTAAAGCTTTTGAAGGTATTTGAACATCTGGTACTGAAACGGGAACCTCAGCGGCTTTTGGATATTGCAAATGATTTGAAGATGAACAGCAGCACCGTGCTGCGTTTTTTAGCGACTCTGGTAAATGAGGGGTATGTGGAGCAGAATGAGGAAACGCTGAAGTATTTTCCAACTTATAAGATCTGCGCATTGGCCAATAATGTAAACAATTATGTGGACATGAGGATGATAGCCAGGCCTTACATGGAGCAGCTTGCGAAGATCTTTGGAGAATCCGTATGCATGGCTGTGGAAGAAAACATGCGGTCCGTTTATATTGAGGTGATCCGGGAATCCAACCAGTCCCTGATGATGGTGCAGAGTGTGGGAAATGCGGTTCCGATGCATTGTACGGGGAATGGCAAGGTGATGCTTTTAAACTATTCCGAAGAAGATCTGGACAAACTGATACGGGTGGAAGGGCTGGCCCGTTATACGGAGAATACCCTTACCAGCAAGTGGCAGTTGGTGAGAGAACTGGAAAAGATCCGTGAACGGGGATTCGCATATGACGAAGAAGAACGGGAATTGGGAGCGCGCTGTGTTGCATTTCCAATCTATAATTATACAGGCAAAGTGGTGGCAGGTCTGAGTGTAACAGGGCCTAAAAACCGTATGACGGATGAACTGATTGAACCCAGACTGGATGATTTCCGGAGGATTTCTCTGGAGATATCAAAGAAATTGGGCTATGATGCTTTCAATTATTAAAATTAAATATTAACGAAATGAAAACAGGCTGTGGTGCAAACCCGCAGACCTGTTCTTTTTTTTGCGGTTTATAGTAAATATTAACAAATAATCAGCGAAAAATCTATTTATTTTATAAGAAAAATTTAAAGAGGATTGACAATTAGATAACAGAGTTATATACTTTAATTACAAAAATTCAAATCGAATTTCAAAATATGAAATTAAAAGCAATGAATCAAGAGAAAGAGAAAGGGGAAGGAAAATGAAAAAAACATCTAAGAGAATGGTGAGCTGCCTTTTGTCCGTTATGACAGCAGCAACGCTTTTAACTGGCTGCGGCGGAGGCAGTTCCGCACCGGCTTCCAGTGAAAGCGCAAAAGATACCACAAAAGCCCAGGAAGCAAAAGCAGATAATACAGAGGGAGCAAAAGCCGAATCCACGGAAGGCGCTGAGGCCAATTTATCCGGTACGATCACCATGGTTACGAACAGTTCAGGAGCTGAAGGCCTTCAGGCAGTATTAGATGAGTATAATAAAACACATCCGGATGTGAGCATTGACTTTACCATTTATGAGAATGTAACGGAATTCGAAACCATGATGACAAGCTGGATATCCTCCAATTCACTGCCGGATATGTACCTTTCACAGGCCAGTACCGTACAGCAGCAGTATGCGGCAGAGGGCTATCTGATGCCGTTAACAGGTACAGGCATTGAAGATCATCTGGTGGAAGGCGACACCAGCCTGGTTACATACGATGGAAAATTATATGCATTTCCTATGGCGACCAATATTTCCGTAACAATCTGCAACAATTCAGCGTTGAAAGACCTGGGAATTGAACTCACAGTTGACAATTATCCTAAGAGTATGGATGAATTCCTGGCTCTGATGCAGCAGTGCCGCGATGCAGGTGTGGAATATCCTTATGGACTTGCAGGAGCTGATTTGTCTTCCTGTACTGCCTGGCCTTTCCAGTATATGTACCAGGTTCTGTACGGAGGAGATCCAAACTGGTATGCAGATGTGCTTTCAGGAAACAAGGATTGGTCTGATCCTGAATTTGTAGCTATGTTTGATGAATACAACAGGATAAGAGAATATGTATCTCCTGATTCTCTTGGCAAGAATATGGATGGCCTTTATGCTGACTTCATCAGCGGCAACACCCTGTTCTTCAGCCAGGTGGCAACGACGATTAAGAACGTTAAAGTTCTGGATCCGGAATCAGACATCATTCTCATTCCTTCCAGCTTTACCGCAGATCCGGCCGACCAGACCTTGATTTCCAGCTTTGACGACGGCATCAGCATTACGGCAAATGCCCAGAATCCTGAATTGTGTATCGATTTCCTGAATTACGTTACATCCCCTGAAGGATCCACAATTTATGCAAATGCTACCGGAACAGTATCCACAGTTGTAGGATGTGAAGCAGAAATCGATCCTTCTTACAGCATTGTATACGAGCTTTTACAGAAAGGAACTCTTCCAAACAGCCCGATCCTTTCCAGACAGTGGATTGCAGGATTTAAGGAACTGTTAAAGAGCGGATGCCAGAACTGGCTTGCAGGTGAAGATCCTCAGTCCATAGCTGATACGATTGCAGAAGAGCACAAGAGGCTGACAGATGCAGATCCTGACTGGGTAGCTAACTTCCTTGAAACATACGAGTGGAAGTGATCACAGTAACCATCGATTGATACAGGGTGCCAGCCAGTTTTGGCACCCTGCACCTTTTTAAGCCTGTAATCGAAGGAGTGCAGTATGAAAAGAAAAAGTTCGTTTATGGAATTTATGATAGTGATTCCAGCACTGGCATTTTATCTGCTGTTTGTCATCTATCCTCTGTTCGGCGGTATCTTTTACAGCTTGACGGATTGGAATGGAGTTTCGGCTTCGTTTAACTTTATTAATATAGAAAATTACATAAGATTATTTCAGGATAAATATGTTTTACAGCCGCTGAAGAATACATTTATCTATGCATTTTTCACTACCATCATCTTAAATATACTCGGTCTTGCCATGGCGGTGGGCACTGAAACGGTTGCCCGTGGAAAGAACGTATTTCGTGCACTGCTTTTTATTCCTGCAGTGGTGAGTTCAATTTTAGTCGGTTTTGTTTTCAATTTCTTTTTTGCAAATGTAATGGCTGATCTGGGAAAGGCATGGGATATCCCTCTGCTGGCTAATAATATTCTGGGCAGTACAAAACACTCTCTTTGGATGGGCATCTTAGTCTCTTCCTGGAAAATGGCAGGCTGGTATATGGTGATTTATATCGCAGGTCTTCAGAATATCGATCAGTCTCTGTATGATGCGGCAGATATTGATGGAGCCACAAGCTGGAAGCGTTTCCGCTATGTAACCTTTCCATTGCTGGCGCCGTCCTTTACTATAAATATGGTACTGGCAGTAGAGAGGGCGTTCAAAGAATATGATTTGATCTTCGCGTTGACAGGCGGAGGGCCGGGGCGTTCCAGTGAACTTATCTCTCTGACCATATTCAATGAATCTTTTACCAATAAGCGGGCCGGATATGGTTCTGCACTGGGAGTTGTGCTCTTTGTAATCATCGTAGTTATCACCTTGTTCCAGATGAAGGTATTGAGAAGGAGGGAAGATAATGCAAGAGAATAATAAAAAAGGCAGAAAAGGCAGGCTTGTTAAAGATATCGTGGTTATGCTTCTTATGCTGGTGTGTGCGGCCATTATCCTGTATCCATTTTTAATGATGATTATGATTTCGCTGAAGTCTACCAAAGAAGCGCTTGTAAGCCCTAATTCAATTCCTAAAGACCTCCATTGGGAAAACTTTACCATTGCCTGGGAAAAAATGAAATTCCCCACTGTTTTTGCCAATACGGTTTTTATCACCATATTGAGTCTGGCAGGCATTATCGTACTTTCCGGCCTTGCAGCTTATATCATCGCCTGGTCAAGACATCAGAAATTTTATAATTTTATCTATCTGTTTTTCCTTTGCGGAATTATGATTCCATTTTATACCGCACTGGTTCCTCTGGTAAAATTGATGACAGATATCCGGCTGAATAATTCTCTGGTCGGAATGGTGATCTATTACTGCGGAAGGAATATGCCCATGGCGGTGTTCCTTTATACCGGATTTGTCAGGGGAATACCAAGAGAGATTCTGGAGGCCGGGCGCGTGGACGGAGCTAACCTGATGCAGTTATACTGGCGGGTTCTGTTCCCCATAATGAAGCCTATTACTTCCACCATACTGGTATTGGATGCCCTGCATCTGTGGAATGATTTCCTGTTCCCGCGCATCATGCTGTCCAGCAATAAACTCAGGACCATAACCATGGCTCAGTATTATTTCCGGTCCGAGAACAGCAACCAGTGGGGGCTGGCATTTGCAGCATTTATATTGTCAATTGTTCCGATCATTGCTTTCTACTTCGCATTCCAGAAAAACATTGTGAAGGGCGTGGCAGCAGGAGCAGTGAAGGGGTAATAAAAATTATGGATCTTTAATTGAGGAGGAGACGTATGGAAGTTAATACAGTTCAGTTTCAGATAACACCGCCTGTTGCATTTGCATTGGATAAGCTGGCCGGTGAAGGTACCTTAACATTGGAATATGATGATACCATGGAGGCCCAGTCCTATCTGCGGACCTGTTCGGGAACGGATATTACCCTGAAAGCAGGGGATGAGGCGGGAATGATGTATGGAATCCTGGATATCGCAGATGCGGTGCGAAGGAAAGAGGAGATCACAGACGCCTGTGTTACTCCATATATGCCAAGGCGCGGCATTAAATTCAATATCCCTCTGGATTCCAGGACGCCCAGCTATTCCGATGCTTCAACCAGCGCTTCTAAAAATATCCTGAATATGTGGGATATGTCCTTCTGGGAGGAGTTCTTAGACAGGATGGCTGAAAATAAATACAATGTTTTATCACTTTGGAGCCTGTCTCCATTTCCGTCCCTGGTAAAGATTCCGGAATATCCGAAAGCATGTGTTGACGATGTGAAGATCACTACAAGGCCATTTCATGCACAACTGTCCGGCGTGGGGATTTACGGGGAAGACCATCACCGGAATTTATATACGGTAAAGAAAATTACAATCGAAGAGAAGATCAGTTTCTGGCAGAAGGTGATGGAATATGCAAAGGACCGCTGCATTCAGATCTATGTTTTTACCTGGAATTTATTTGTCTACGGCACAGAGGATTCCCCTTATGGAATCACGGATAAACTGGATAATCCGGTGACACGGGATTATGTTTACTGTGGGGTTAAGGCATTGATGGATACATATCCGCTGCTGGCCGGTATTGGCGTGACAGCAGGGGAGAATATGGATTTTATCGGAGCTTCCACGGATGCCGACAGCGTTTATTTCCAATCTGATATAGAATTTATATCAGATACCTATGGACGGGGAATCAAAGATTATCTGGCAGAGCACCCGGAACGGAAATTCAGGCTGATCCACAGAATGCAGATGGCAAAATATGATCACATCATGGAACAGTTTAAGGATTTCCCATGTGATTTCGAGATCAGCTTTAAGTATTCCCAGGCCCATATGTATTCCAGCACCAAACCTAATTTTATCCAGGGATTTTTAAAGGAAAAGGCTTCGGATGTCAGGATATGGCTGACTGTGCGCAATGATGATTACTATATGATGCGGTGGGGAAATCCCGCTTTTGCAAAGGAATATCTGGCCAATATGCCGAAAGAATGCATGTCCGGATTCTATATGGGGCCTGACGGATTCACCTGGGGCCGGGATTATATGACAAAAGGGGAGAAAAAACACCCGCTGGTAATTGACAAGATGTGGTATATGTTCCGGATCTGGGGACAGTTGAGTTACAATATCAATCTGGAAGAAGAGCGTTTCCGGAACGAACTGGCTGTGAAGTTTGAGATGGATCAGGAGCAGAGCGGCATTTTATACAGCGCCTGGAAAGAGGCCTCACAGATCATTCCAGAATTAAACTGTATGCATTGGCATGATTTTGACTTCCAGTGGTGGCCGGAAGGCTGCTGTATGTATGAGAAAGAGCCTATGGACAAAATCTGTTTTGCCAATATCCATGAGTTTATGAACTGCCGTGCCATGCCTTATTCCGAATATGCCTCAGTCAGTGACTATGCTGAGAGCGTTGTAAATGGTACAAAGCTGGATAAGGTATCTCCTGCGGGCCTGGCGGAATCCATGGAAGAACATGCCAATAAGGCGATGCTTAAGCTGAAAGAACTTAAATCCGGGACCAATCAGGAACTGGAGCGGACGAAGTATGATATTCATGCCATGAGCTTGTTGGGAATCTATTATGCGGAAAAGGAAAAAGCCGCCATGAGCCTGGCTGTATACCGGAAGACCGGGGATAAACAGAAACAGAAAGAAGCTGTGGAACTTCTGAAAAAGGCAGCCGGAGTATGGAAACGGTACTCTGCCATGATCGGCGCTATGTATGAACCACAGGTTTTGACAAGGCTTTGCGGAAAAGTAAATGTACAGGATTTTGATGAACTGGCAGAACTGGATGTGCTTCTGGCAGAAGAGGATTAATAGGGAAAAGAAAGGATTGGCGCAAAATGAGAGATTCTATTCATAAATATTTTAAGGTGGGAACAATTCAGTGGATGTCCTATCCGCCTGCAAAATACAGCCTGCTGGACACTGTTAAAAAAATAGGATGTGACGATTTTTTCGACGCGGTTGAAGTGACCCACGTTGCGGATGATGAAGAGAGGGAAAAACTGAAAAATCTGATTGAAACTTCACATCTGGCAGTCTGCTTCGGCGCCCAGCCATGCCTGCTGGGAAGCGGTGCAAATCCAAATCATATTGAAGAGGAGAAACGGAAAGAAGCAGAAAACATCCTCAAAAATGCTGTGGACGAGGCCGAATATCTGGGGGCGAAGGCGATCGCATTCCTGGCTGGAAAATGGGAAGAGGAGACCAGGGATACGGCATTTTCACAACTGGTAAAAACCACAGTTAACGTATGCCGTTACGCTCAGACCAAGGGAATGAACGTCAATTTGGAAGTGTTTGATTTTGATATGGATAAAGCGGCTTTAATCGGTCCGGCTCCTTATGCTGCGGAGTTTGCGGCAAAAGTACGGTCATACTGCAGCAATTTTGGTTTAATGGTGGATTTGTCCCATTTTCCAACTACTTATGAAACTTCAAAATTTGTGATTCAAACCCTGCGCCCCTACATCGCTCATTTCCATATAGGAAATGCTGTCGTAATTCCGGGCAAGCCTGCATATGGCGATAAACACCCCAGATTTGGATTCCCGGACAGCGCCAATGATACAGAGCAGCTTCTCGACTTTTTCCGGGTCCTGAAACAGGAAGGCTTCTTTAATGAAGAACATCCATTCCATCTTTCCTTTGAAGTGACTCCTTATGGAGATGAGGATGCGGATGTGGTTGTAGCGAATACAAAGAGGGTTATGAACAGGGCATGGGCCTTGCTGGAGGATTAGAGATGAAGATTGTAATTTTAGATGGTTATACGGAAAACCCCGGCGATTTGAGCTGGGAAGGGATGGAACAGCTTGGGGAACTGGTGGTTTATGACCGTACTGCAGCAGCAGAAATAGTCACCCGCATTGGGGATGCTGAAGCTGTCATTACGAACAAGACGCCGATTTCAGAAGAAACCATGAACCAGTGCCCGAATATCAAATACATCGGAGTGCTCGCCACAGGATACAATGTGATCGATGTGGAAGCCGCCAAAAAACGCGGAATTATAATTTCCAATATCCCAACTTATGGAACTACCGCGGTCGCCCAGATGACCATGGCAATGCTTTTGGAGATCTGCCATCACGTAGGAGCCCATTCAGATGCGGTAAAGGCGGGAGAATGGACCAATAACCAGGATTGGTGTTTCTGGAACTATCCATTGATCGAACTGGCGGGAAAAACCTTTGGCGTTATCGGATTCGGCCGTATCGGCCAGGCCTCGGCCAGGCTTGCCAAGGCATTTGGGATGCGGATTTTAGCCTATGATGAATATCCAAACAGCTCAGGAGAGGAAATTGGGGAATATGTTCCTTTAGAAAAACTGCTGGAAGAATCCGATGTGATCTCTCTCCACTGCCCGCTGTTTCCTTCTACTCAGGGAATCATTAACAGAGATACAATCGGAAAGATGAAAGACGGAGCAGTTCTTATCAATACGAGCCGTGGACCGCTGGTGGTGGAAGATGACCTGGCAGAGGCGCTGAATACAGGAAAACTTTCCTATGCCGCACTGGATGTGGTATCGACAGAACCAATTAAGGGAGATAATCCACTCTTGAAGTGCAGTAACTGCATTCTGACACCCCATATCGCCTGGGCTCCAAAGGAGAGCAGGCAGAGACTGATGGATATTGCGGTTGAAAATTTGAAGCAGTTTATAGATGGGAAACCTCAGAATGTGGTTAAATAAATGAATATTGGTGAGATATTTTTATAAAAGGAGACAAGACCGGGGAGGACGGTCTTGTCTTTTTTGTGGATGTAATATGTAATCAAATAGATAATTCGGGATACTGTATTTCAGAGCAGTATTTTAGTGCAAATTCTATAAAAGAGGAAATAACAGGAATTTGAAACTGTTCTTTTCTATAAAGCAGAGATGTATTTCGGCAAAAAGGTTCCTTGCCATCTTTCCAGTTTAATGGTTGTACATAACCCGGAAAATGCATAAGGCCCATTTGAGGAATGATCGACCAGCCGATTCCTGCTTTTACAAATGCCAGAAGAATATCCATGCGGCTGGTTGAGATAACCGTATTTAAATCAATTAAATCGTTCTCTGCCAGCCAATGACTAATTTGATATTGGAGAGAAGAGCGTGTACGGTATTCCAAATATGGGATATTTCTAAGCAGGTCAAAGCCTACTTTTTTGTGGTATGCAAGACAGACCGGATCAGAGGTTAATAAGGTAGTCTGATGATTGGTAGAGTGATTGCCTCTTATTATGGCGATTGAGTAATCACCTTCTTCAAAGTAATTTAAAATATTTTTACTGCGGTCTACAGCTATGGAAAGTTCAATCTGAGGATGATCTGTCAAATAATTCTTCAATAGTTCGGGTAGAACTTGTGTAGCAAACATATGAGAAACACCTATGCGGAGGGTCCCGGAAATAACTTTTGTATTTGTCTGTATTTCATTCCTCATATTTTGAAACTGCATATTGAGAGCTTTGCAATGCGTAAGAAGCCGTTCACCCTGATAGGTAAAAGTAGTTCCTCGGTTAGAGCTTATTACTAGAAGTGTATTAAGTTCTTTTTCCAATGCCTGTATTCTTCGTGTTAAAGACGACTGGGAAATAAACAGCTTTTCAGCAGCATGAGTGATATTACGTTCTCTATCTAATACTAATAACAATTCTATATCCTTTTCATCCATTAAAATAAAACTCCTTGCCATGCAAAAAATGCATTTCTATAATGCTAATATATCATTTTACAACATGACAGTCAATGGATATAATAAAGTTATAACATTCGAACTTGTCTGAAAATATGGAGGTAAAAATGAAAAAGAGGAATTTAATGAAAGTTGCGTTTTTTTTAACGGCTGTATTTTTATTGGGCGGCTGCTCGGATGTGAATAGCCAATCATCAAAGGATGTTTCAAAATACCCGGATAAGCCGGTAGAATTGGTAGTTCCTGCCAGTGCAGGAGGAGGAACAGATATGGCAGCTAGGTTGGTAGCAAGATATTTGGAGCCTGAGTTAGGGGTGTCGATTCCTATTACAAACACAAGTGGAGCCAGTGGGGCAATTGCTTTAAATGATGTTAAAAACGCTGATCCAAACGGCTACAAACTGATTTTTCATCATGAAAATTTAATTCAGAATAAAGTGAATGGCGTAACGGATTTTATGGATGAGGCATATGAGATGGCAGGGATTCCACTTGTATCTAATACAATGACATTATATACAAATGGGGAGAAATTTAAGAATTTTGATGAACTGAAGTCCTATGCAAAAGAAAATCCAGGACAGATAATAGCTGCATCGAAGCCGGGATCATCATATTACCAGGCTCTTATGGCACTTCAAGAAGCTTTAGGAGATGAATTAAAAATGGTGGATGTGGGAGATGTTTCGGAAATGGTAGCTTCTATGGCCGGAAAACACATAGATATATCAGTTGCCCCCATGGGGACGATTAATGAATATGTGAAATCGGGTGATTTTTACGTTATCTGTCAGTTCCGAGATACACCAGGCGAATATGATACTTCTGTGGACTGCGATATTGACTATATGTTTAATAAGTTTTATTGGCTTGGATTTCCGGATAACACCCCTCAGGAATATGTTCAGGTATGGAGTAATGCCTTGGAAAAAATATGTCAGGATCCGGAATTTATAAAAGAGGCTAAAGCACTAGAACTGGAAGTGAAGTTTTATAACAGTGAACAGACGAGGGAATATATTAAAGTTGCGTATGAACAAATAAAAGGTTATATTGACAAATACGGTTCAGGAAATTGAAAGAAAGATAGCAGGTGTATATGAAAAGAATATTAAGAAATAAAGAGTTTATCTCCGGATTAATATTTCTGGCTATAGGATTATTTTTTTTCATGTTTTCTTTTGGAATAAAGATTACAGACGGATATCTGAAAAGCAGCAGGCTGCTTCCGCAGATGGCATCAATGGTGATGGTGGCAACTTCGATTATTATTTGTATTAGTTCTATGCACAAGGAGAGGGAAAAAAATACAAAATTGGAACAGAAAATATGTAATGATGAGCAAAAATCTACACTGAAAGTAGCTTTTGTATTTGCTCTTCTACTTTCATATTTTTTGTTACTGGAAACAGTGGGATTTATATTGGCTAGCATATTATTTTTTGTGGGGATGGTAAATATTTTGCATAACTATGGGGAAAGAAAACAGAGACATTATATTGTAGTTTCGGTCATTACGGTTTTAATTATTTTCTGCCTTTTTTCTTATGTGTTTGGTATTTCACTGCCAGCAGGCAGGTTATTCTGAGGGGAGGAAAAATAATGGCATCATCTGTTTTAGAGGGAATCCAGCAGGTAATATCGCCGGAACTAATTCTTCTTATGGTTATCGGTGTTACAATGGGCATATTTTTTGGGGCCAGTCCGGGTTTGACAACATCTACGGGAATCATATTAGCGCTTCCCATCACTTATAAATTTAATATGCTTCAATCTCTTTCTCTTCTATTGGGGATGTATATCGGCGGCGTATCCGGAGGGCTTATTACAGCGATTTTACTGAATATTCCGGGAACGCCTGCGTCGGTTCCTACTACATTAGACGGGTATCCTATGACCTGCCAGGGAAAGGCGGCAAGAGCTTTGAGTATAGCCGTTATTTCATCATTTATTGGTGGTTTTATTGGGTTTTTAATACTTTTTTTTGTAGCTCCACTGTTGTCCGGCATAGCATTAAAGTTTACTGCGGCAGAATACTTTGCACTGGGTTTTTTTGCCTTGGTTTGCGTGGCCGGATTATCTGGTGAATCTCTTGCACGAGGGGTTATTGGGGTTTGTATTGGTGTGCTGATGGGAGTTGTAGGTATGTCGGGAATTGATTCCACTCAGCGTTATACCTTTGGTAATATTAATTTGATCGGAGGATTTAAAGTTATTTCTCTTTTAGTCGGTGTTTATGCAATGAAAGAAGTTTTAAATGTAGCCCAAATAAAAAAGGGGAAACCTTTAAATGTTCCTGAGTATAAAAATAGAGGGTTCGATATAGATAAAAAAGAATTTAAAGCGCAATTACCGAACCTGTTCCGTTCCTCTGTTATTGGCACAGGGATCGGATTCCTTCCAGGAATGGGGGGAAGCGTTGGGAGTTTGATGGCTTACTCTGTGGCAAAAAATAGATCAAAACAAAAAGAATTGTTTGGAAAGGGGTATATTGGTGGTTTAGTTGCGTCTGAAGCATCTAATAATGCTTTAATTGGTGGAGCATTAATACCTATGCTCACATTGGGAATACCGGGTAGCACCACAACTGCTGTTTTAATGACCTCATTTGTAGTTCATGGCGTACAGCCAGGGCCTTTATTATTTAAACACCAGGAAGTTTTGATGTATTCACTGTTTACCATACTAATTATAGGAAACCTGATGATGTTTGCTATTGAATATTTTACATTACCAGTTTTTTTAAATCTTCTAAAAGTTCCTTCCAAGTATATTTTAACAATCGTTGTAATCTTGTGTACTATAGGAGCGTATAGTGCAAACAGCAGAATGTTTGATGTCTGGGCAATTTTAATTTTCAGTCTTATTGGATTTCTGTTCAGTTATTTTAAGTATCCGGTGGCGCCGATTGTGATTGGCTATGTTCTTTCTCCTATATTGGAAACTAATTTTTATCGGGCATTGACGTTGTCGGAAGGGAAATTGATTCCGATTATTGCCAGACCAATTTCGGGTACAGTTTTTGCCATATCTATTTTATATCTGACATATACACTGTGGGAAAATTATAGAAAGAAAAAAAAGGAAGGTAACATATGAATCCAAAAAACCTGGTAATTATTATGTCCGACCAGCACAGCAGAAAAGTGGTCGGTTGTTATGGTAACTCATATGTAAGGACGCCAAATTTGGACCGTTTAGCCTCATCAGGAACCGTTTTTAAAAATGCTTATTGCAATAATCCCATTTGCGTTCCATCCCGTGCGAGCATGATAACAGGAGAATATGCGTCTTCACTGGGATACTGGGATAATGCACATCCATATGGTGGGGAGATAGAAGGTTGGGGACATCGGCTTGAACAGGAAGGAGTTCCTGCAATAACAATTGGAAAGCTTCATTTTAAAGAAGCTACGGATAAGGTCGGATTTAAAAAACAGAGAGTTTCAATGAATGCGTTTAATGGCAGAGGTGATATCGCGGGGTGTATAAGAAATGAACAGGTCAGGAGATCCATAAGAATTAAGACGATCCGTTCGGCCGGAGCTGGCAAAACCGATTATCAAAGATTTGATCAGTCTGTTGCAGATACAGCTGTAAAATATATTGAAGAAGAAGCACCATTGGAAGAGAGCCCTTTTGTTCTTTTTGTAGGTTTCGTCTGTCCACACCATCCATATATTGCTCCGGAAAGCTATTATAATATGTATTTGGAGAACGAAGCTGTTCCATTTCCTGCCAATTATGAAATGGAAAAACGCACTATGCATCCGGTGGCTGAATACTGTAGGAGATCTAATTGTCTGGACTGTGAATTTGACAGGGAAACTGTTTTAAAAGTGGTTCGAGCATATTATGGGAATGTTACATATATGGATCATCAGGTTGGAAGGGTTTTGGACGCATTAGAAAGGGCCGGGCTCATGGAATCTACCAGAATTATATATACTTCGGATCATGGGGATAGTGTAGGTGAGAACGGATTATTCTTTAAAAGTAATTTGTATGAAGGCTCGGTCGGGATTCCGCTTATTATATCCGGGCCAGATGTTCCAAAGGGAAATATGTCGGCTACACCCGTTTCTCTTTTAGATATCTATCCAAGTGTTTTAGAATGTGTTGGGATAGTAAAAAACGATTCTGATAAACGAAAACCGGGAAAATCTCTTTGGAAAACCGCCTTGGAAGAGGATCGGAGCGACCGGGCGGTTATTGCTGAATATCATGCGGTCAGCAGCAATACCGGCTGTTTTATGGTTAGAAAAGGGAGGTATAAACTGAACTATTATGTGGGATATGACAGTGAATTATTTGATTTAGAAAATGATTTTGATGAGGCAAAAAACCTTGCGGTATATGAGGCTTACAGTAAAATTGTAGAAGAGTTAGAGATTGAATTGAGAAAAACATTTGATCCTGAGGAAACTAGCAGGCTTGCATTTAAAGAGCAGGAACGCTTGGTTAATGAATTTGGAGGATATGAAGCATTTATCAATAAACCTAAAGCATTTGAATATACTCCTGTACCCAAGGAAAATTTGTATACTCACTAAAAGAATATTTAATGGAAATTGTATTGAATATCATGGGGTGATTTTAAGATAATAGTATAGTAACGCTGAAATCTGTCTATATATTTGACTCGATAAATGAAATACTTGAATTATTTTGAATTCCGACATATCTGCTCTTTATGGGGAACAGATATGCCGGAACTTTTGTTTTGAATAAGAGAGGAACAGGTTTCTATACAGCGTTCATTACCTACTGCACCCAAACCCCATCTCCATTAACATAGTAGTTATCCGGCGTCATCCGGTTCGTATACATAGCGCCATCCGCGCCCATATAGTACCATAAACCTTTCCAGAGAACCCAACCGGTCACCATATAGCCGTTCTCGTTGAAGAAATACCATTTATTATTGATATACTGCCAGTTGTTCCTGGTATAGGTGCGGTCCGCATTGCAGTACCACCATCCCACACTGTCTAACAGCCAGGCGCCGGAACTGGAATTTCCTACTCCGGGACCGCCGGAAGAAGAGGAAGAAGAGCTGCGGCCCGGCTTTGAAGAATGGCCGTAACTGAGGTCATCCGCTGTTTCTGAGTCGATGTAGACACTGTCTGATTCCTCCCAGTCTCCCCGTTCCGAAGAGCTGCGGACACCGCGGACCTGAAAACTGTAGTCACCGCTTCTGGTGATATCTTCCGCAAAATCATAAAACGTATCATCCACCCGGTAAATGGAGGAACAGGAATTTCCATTGCGGTATAAGCGGACCTGATAATATTTTGCGTATGAATTGTCATCCCAGCTGGCTTCCCCGGTGGAGTCGTCCAGTTCCAGCCCCTCCACATAGAGGTCGCCGTCGCCTTCCAGTTTATCCAGTTTGACTGTTAAAATGAGAGTGGTTCTGGAATCCTGTGTGGAGGAAGAAACATAAGCAGCTCCCTCCCCATCCAGATCAAAATCACCTTTTTTATTGGCGGTGAAATAATAGTCGCTTTCTGCCGTCAGATAGATTTTAACTTTGGGCCGGTCGTTATCATCCCATTCATCCACATCGTTTAAGATCTCAACATCATCCACGTAATAGTCGCTGTCATTGGTAGTTACTTCCACCGTACCGTCGCTTTTTCCAACTTCAATATCAGAATAGAAATTCAGGCTGACGTAATCAATTTCGGTCCGGCTCCTGGCGGAAGCCGGAATGAAACTCAGGCCGGTAAATGCTGTGACAAGAACAAATGCAAACAGATAATTTGCAGACTTTTTCATAAAACCCCTCCTCGGTTATAGATTCCTTTCTTTAATTACCGTAATTATATCATAAAACAAGCGCCGATGTGTGAAAATTACATTAACATTACCTGAAATATTGTTGTCATTCTATAGCCAATCAGGGGGAAAAGAATTATAATGAAAAAGAATAGCTAAAACCAGAGGGAAAGAAATGAGATGCCAAAAACCAGGATCAGAGAATTACGTCAGAAGATATCGGGCCGGCAGAGGAATCCAGGCCAATACCGGAAAACTATCGAAGTAATCCGGTATTGGCCTGGAAGAACATATCCTCTAACCATAGAAAGGAATGTGATGAAACTGGGTAATGCACTGTAAGATCAGTGTGTGCTGGTGTGAAGGCTTGGCGAAATGCTCTGGCCCACAAAGCGTTCTTTGTCCTCACGTTTGATGGTGCCGGACAGGAAGAAGGACATCTTCGCACAGGCCGGTCCGATCAGTTCATAGAGAACGGAGGAGGACAGGATGATGGTGAGCAGCAGATTCCCGATATCCGGCGGAAGAAGCCGCTGTCCGAGGAAAGCCAGACCGATGGCAACTCCGGCCTGGGGAATTAATGCCAGACCCATGTATTTGGTGATCTCCGGGCTCATCTTGGTGGCCCTGCAGGAGATAAATGTACCTGCATATTTTCCGGCAATACGGATGACAAAATATGCTGCGCCGATCACTCCGGCTGTGCTGATGGCCTTCAGATCCAGATTCATGCCCGATACGATAAAGAAAATGGACATAACAGGCGGTGTGAAATCGTTGATCTGATGGAACAGTGCCTTGTCTTTTGTAGTGTTGATATAAGTCGCGCCAAATACCATGCAGGACAGAAGCGGAGACAGGTCAAAGCAGGCGCATAATCCTGAGATACCCATCAGCATGGCGATAACCAGAATCAGACGGTTATCATGGCTTCTGGAAGGTGTGAGCAGTTTTGTGAGTACGATACCGCACAGGAAGCCAACCGCTAAACCGGCTATATTTAAGAGAATCGGAATGACGATATCGGAAACGGAAACGCTCCCGGTTGTGCGGGCGTTCACCACAGCCACCACCATGCTGAATGTCAGCAGGCAGACCACATCGTCCAAAGCGACTACCTGGAGAAGTGTGTTGACAAAATCTCCTTTCGCATGATACTGATGGATGGTCATCATGGTGCTGGCCGGCGCCGTAGCAGTTGCGATAGCTCCAAGGATCAGAGAAAAATTCCAATCCAAATGGAACAGATAATGCATGGCCAGGGTAATGATCACTCCTGCGGTCAGCGCTTCTGATAAAGTTACCAGGATCACTTTGACCCCTGCTTTTTTCAGAACTTCTTTCTTAAAAAACTTTCCTACCCCAAATGCGATGAATGCAAGCGCAATATCACTCATAAACCCCATGTGTTCGATTACTGATTCCGGTATCACATTACAGACAGACGGACCTATTAAAACTCCTGCCAGAATATAGCCGCTGACATTTGGAAGATGCAGTCTTTTTGTGATTCGCGTCATGAGGAATCCTGCGAACAGAATAACGGAAATGGAATATAAAACGATTGTCGATTCATTTAAAGAACTATAAATCGGTTGCATTGTAAGACCCCCTTGTATTTCTCCTTGTTCATGGTATAATTATAGCAGGTTGCAATATAAATACAAATTATAAAATATACTATATATATAATAATTTGTTATTTTGGAGGTGGGACATGATCGATGCAAGGTTGGAAACACTGTTAACAGTATGTGAAACCCATAGTTTTACAAAGGCGGCGGAACAGCTTTCCCTCACTCAGCCGGCAGTCAGCCAGCACATTAAGCAGTTGGAAAAGGAATTTTGCATTAAGCTGTTTAATAGGAGCGAAGGGACCCTGAAACTCACGGCAGAAGGGGAAATTGTGCTGAAATATGCACGCAGAATCAAGATTTTATACCAGAATTTGAACCAGAGTTTAAAAGATGTAAAGCGGCAGATAACCAGGATTACGGTAGGAATTACGCATACCGCGGAGAGCAATGTGATGGCAGAAGTGCTGGCAAAATACAGCTCCCAGAATCATGGCCTCCGCATAACAATGATTTCTGACACCATAAATAATCTTTATATGAAACTGAAAACTTACGAGGTTGACCTGGCTATTGTGGAGGGGAAAATACCGGATCCTGACTTCAATTCCGTACTTCTTGATACGGACTGCCTGATTTTAGCGGTTCCCAATTCCAATCCCCTGTCAAAAAAGAGTATGGTGACGCTGAATGAACTGAAAAAGGAGAACCTGATCCTGCGCCTTCCCAATTCGGCTACCAGGAATCTGTTCATTTCCCATCTGGAGAGCAATAACATGTCCATCGATGAGTTCAATGTGACTTTGGAAGTTGACAACATCGCAACGATCAAGGATCTGGTGAGACGGAATTTCGGAGTTTCGATACTGGCAAAGAGCGCATTTATGGATGAACTCAAAAAAGGCAAGCTGAGAGGGCTGCCCATTGAAAATTTGAGCATGAGCAGGGAGATCAATCTGGTATACCATAAGGATTTTGAACATACTAAAGTTTTGGATGACCTGACAAAGATTTATTATGATACCAGCAGATCTTTGTTTGAAAGCGCTTGAGATATTCAGATGCATCCAAGAAAATTACATATATATAAGGAGGTAACAGAACATGGCGTTTCAAATGCCCAAATATCATCATCCGGATTTTACACGTCCGGAGCTGGCTTCTGCACCGGATGCCAGATATGAAGTGGTAGAAAAAGACGGGGTGGCTCCGGATTATTTCCACAGCACATCCATGTATCCGGAGTATTTTAAAATTAACGGCACATGGGTTTTGGCAGAAGAGAGCCGGATGGATTCCAGCGTGGTGCTGTGTGATGACGGACACCTGGAGGTGGTGGAAAACAGAAACCTGAAAAAGGGAGACAAGGTCATTCTGGGAAGGACGGAAGACGGTGAGGAAGGCATCTATATGCACTGCAACGGATTCGGGGATATCAGTTTAGACGGAAACCGGGATCAGTTTGTGTTCCGCCAGGGCCGCAGCAGAGAAACTTCCTATTCCAGGGACTATGACAATCTGTTTGAGCTTTTAAAGCATGAAAAAGAATTTGGAAATATAGTATGGGTCATGGGGCCGGCATTTTCTTTTGATGCGGATGCCAGAGCCGCCATGCAGGCATTGATTGATAACGGATACGCCCACGGCCTGATGGCCGGAAATGCGCTTGCCACACATGATCTGGAAGGAGCTTATTTACATACTGCGCTGGGACAGGATATCTATACCCAGGTTTCCCAGCCAAACGGTCACTATAATCATCTGGATGTGCTCAACAAGGTGCGCCGCAGCGGATCCATTTCCCAGTTTATTGAGGACTATAAAATTGACAATGGAATCATTTACAGTTGTGTCAAGAATCATGTTCCGTTTGTGCTGACTGGTTCCATCCGTGATGACGGGCCGATGCCGGAAGTGATTGCAAGCGCATATGAGGGGCAGAATGCCATGCGCGGTCTTGTGAAACAGGCGACCTGTGTGATCTGTCTTGCTACGATGCTGCACACCATTGCCACAGGCAATATGACGCCGTCCTTCAGGGTGATGCCGGATGGCGGGATTAGGCCGGTCTATTTATACACCGTGGATGCGGATGAATTTGTGGTCAATAAGCTGATTGACCGGGGCAGCCTGTGCGCAACCACCATGGTTACAAATGTGCAGGATTTTATTTCAATCGTTGCAAAGGGGCTTAAACTTTTTTAATTTCAGGTAACAGTTCAGGACGGCGGGAAAATGAGCCGTTCTGAACCGTTATAATTTCAGATAAAACACGAAAGAAGAGGAATTGTTTATGAGTAAAATGGGCGATGTGATGAAAGAATTCAAGGCATTTATATTGAAGGGAAATATCATTGATATGGCAGTCGGCGTGATCATCGGCGGCGCGTTCAGCAAGATTGTATCTTCCCTTGTCAATGACATTCTGATGCCGGCTTTGGGCGCTGTGACCGGAGGGGCTGATTTCAGCACTTTGGAATGGGTTCTCAATCCCGCTGTTTATGATGCGGCAGGCAATGAGGTGAAGGCCGCAGCGGCCATTAAGTATGGAAGTTTCCTGCAGAATATTTTCGACTTTTTAATTATCGGCATCTGCATGTTTTTTATGATTAAAACGGTTGCCATGATAAGCGCGAAACTGCGCCATGAAGAGGAGAAAAAAGAGGAGCCTGCTCCTGCTTTGACAGGCCCTACAACGGAAGAGCTTTTGAGTGAGATCAGGGATTTACTGAAAGAGCGCGCATAATAAGAGCGGACATAGACTGCTTAAGACAGCTGGCTGACGG
>JAGZXV010000068.1 GCA_018378255.1 Clostridiaceae bacterium
GGTGTAGATCACCAAGGCCACGCCGATCAAAAGGGAAATGATGGCGCTGGCCAGTGTAACGTTGCGCATCAGCAGAGAATCATGGAGATACAGGGTTCTGGGGGTGCACAGCACGTAAAACCAGCCCGTGACCGGGGAAGGGGCATAATAACAGAAGTAATTTTCCCCGTTCAGTGTAACATTGGTTGTTTCAGAATCGTTGACGGGAAGGGGAGCCGAAATATCGATCCGGGTTCCAAATTGGCTGATAGGGGTTCCGTTCCGGTCGCAGATAAAAAAAGTCCGTTCCGGCAGATCGGCCAGGTCGTCTTCGATAAAATCCACGGGAGAGGATACCAGCAGGTTATAATTAGCCTCTTCCTTGTAGATAAAAGGGTTGGTACATCCGAAGACTACGGAGTTTTTACCGATATTTTTATAACTGCAGTACTCTGAAAAAAAGTAAGAAGCTTTTGAATAATCTCTTCCAATCAAAGAAATCCAATTATCATAGGATGTCATATTCTTTTGTGAGGCGTAGTACATGGAGTTATAGATAGAAGCGCTGGTGTTGGAAACGCCGGTGGTAATGACATAATCCTTGTAAGGATAGTAGACCAGTATGTTGAGATCATTATAAACATAATTGTAGCTGTTCAGCTTATCATAACAGGCCTGGGCCAGATCAAAGAACTCATCAGAACCCCAGGCATTGGACAAGTTGATGAAATTATCGTCCAGAAGCAGCAGATAGCTTAAATTCCGGATGCTCTGAAGCTTTCCGTCAATGGCTTTCTGCATATGGGATAGGATGATGTTGCTGCTGTTTTTAACCTGTTCGTTGATGATTTTTCTGCTGCTGCTGTAATTGACGATGATGGTGATAAAGGGGATCAGCAGAATAATAATACAGGTCATAATCCATTGCAGCAAAACAGTTTTTGTCCGTGTGAGCCTTAAATTTTTCATGCCGTAATGACCTCTTTTACATAAATAGTTTTTTATTTCCGAATTGGTAAGCAGATTATAATATATTTAAAAAACAAAGTCCAGGACAATAAAACGGATGAAAGGACAAAAACAGTTATAGGGAAAATAAATCATGTATTTTGGCCTTTAATACAGTGTTTTGTCACTTATAATGCATAAAAGTATCCGTTAAAATCGAACCAGAAGAGATAACCGGAAGGCTATTGCAAATAAGGAGGTATTTGATGAAAAAGCGATTGAACAAACTGACGGCGATTGGTGTGGCGGTTTCTATGACAGCGCTCTGTATGGGCGGCTGTGGTGGTGAAACCGGAAGCGGGGAAAAGGTTTCCGCCGGAAACATGAGTACGGAACAGGCCGTGGCGGGCCAGGAGCAGTCTGTGGCAGGTCAGGAAACAGGCCAGGAGCAGGCAGAGCAGGGGGCGGATGTGGCCTACCCGCTTGAACGTGGCGGAAAGCTGACATTCGGCATGCCGCTGGCCAAAGAGTGGTCTGACAGATATGACAAATGGACCGACCTTCCTATAGGGAAAGCGGCCCAGGAGGAAACCGGCGTTGAACTGGAAATGGTGCACGTTGAAAATAATACGGCCATGAACCTTCTGTTCGCATCAGGAGAGCTGCCCGACATTGTGCTGTTCAACTTCCAGAGCAATTACAGCGGCGGGGAGAGCAAGGCCATTGAGGACGGGATCGTTTTCCCCATGGACGCGGAATTTTTGCAGAAAAATGCGCCGGATTACTGGGCTGTGCTGAACTCGGATGAGGATATTATGAAGGGGAGCACCAACCAGAATAACCAGGTATTTGGTTTCACCTTTATAATGGGGGACGACAGCTGTAAAACCGGATATGGTTTGACGGTGAGGGACGATTGGTGTGAAAAACTGGGAATGGATGTGTCACAGATTGATACGGCAGAGGAATTTAAGGATATGCTGGCGGCATTTAAGAATGAACTGGGCGTTCCGGTTCCCCTGACCATCACATCTGAGAACCTGACGGAACTTTTGGATTATGGTGTGATCACATCACCTTTTGGCCTGGCGACGAGAGATATGTACCAGGTGGACGGAAAAGTACATATAGGATATGCGGAACAGGAATATAAGGATGTGCTTCAGTATTTAAACCAGTTGTACAGCGAAGGTTTGCTGGATCCCAATTTCTCCACTACAGATAAAGAGACGGTAACTGCAAATATGTTGTCCGGCACTTCCGGCGCATCCAGCGGAGCCTTGGGCGGCGGTATCGGCACTTGGCTGCAGACCAACCGGGATGTGGAAGATTACAGCCTGGCGGGAATGCATAATCTGGTGAAAAATGACGGGGAAAAGTCGATGTACGGATTCTATAAGACGGATGTGATCGGCAAGACCGCTGTCATCACCACCAGCTGTAAAGATAAGGAGCTGGCAGCTAAATTCCTGAATTACGGGTATACGGATCCGGGCCACATGACATATGTGTTCGGTATTGAAGGGGAAAGCTACAACATGGAAAACGGCGAACCTGTTTACACCGATTATATAATGAATAACCCGGACGGTCTCACCGTTAAAAAGGCCATGTCGGAGTATACTTTATCCTGGGATAACGGGCCGTTTGTACAGGATATTAAGCAGAAAGAGCAGACAGGCGGCATGCCGGAACAGCTTGAAGCCTGGAAAATCTGGGAAGATACCACGGTGGATCAGTATTTCCTGCCCAAGATCATCATTGCCCAGGACAGCCTGTCCGAATACAGCAATTTAAAGAGCGATATTACCACGTATGTAAAGGAAATGACCATTAAATTTATCCGCGGAACAGAACCCATTGAAAATTATGATAAATATCTGGAAAACCTGAAGGCTATGGGCGTTGACCGTCTGGTCGAGATTGTCCAGGCAGCAACAGATGAATATTATTCGAGATAACTGTAAATCAATCCCAGCCCCGCCGCCCAAAGTTTAAGCTGGCGGCGGGCGGTCAGAGCAGGAGCAAATATGAAAAAGAACACAATGTATAAAGAACCTTTTGGACTGAGATTGAAAAAGGATATCAGGAAAAATTATGGGGCCTACCTGCTGTTTCTTCCGGTGGCAGTCTACTATCTGATGTTTGCCTATAAGCCGATGTATGGCATTTTGGTGGCATTTAAGGATTATGTGCCGATGAAAGGGATTTGGGGCAGCCCATGGACCAGTCATCACGGACTGGGGCATTTTCTCTCATTTTTCCAGTCCTTCTACTTTGGACGGGTGTTGAAAAATACACTGATCATCAGTCTCACCACATTGCTGGTAACATTTCCTGCGCCCATCCTACTGGCGCTTTTGCTGAATGAGGTTAGGCATAAAAAATTCAAAAAATGCATTCAGACCGTATCCTATATGCCCCATTTTATATCCCTGGTTGTCATCTGCAGCATGATCCGTCTGTTTGTGGCTGATCATGGCCTTATCACCGGATTCTTAAAATCTCTGGGGCTGGTGGACGGAACTTATTCCCTGCTGTCCATGGAGAATTATTTCGTGCCGATTTATGTTATTTCCGGCCTGTGGCAGACCATCGGATGGAGCGCCATTATCTACATATCGGCGTTGTCGGGCATCGATCAGGGGCTTTATGAGGCGGCCCGGATGGACGGCGCAAATAAATTCAAACAGATGCTTCATGTTACCATACCGGGGCTGATGCCTACGATCATTATGCTTTTCATACTCAGAATCGGCCAGGTTATGAGCATTGGGCACGAAAAGATAATCCTTTTATACAATGAAGAAATCTACGCCACTGCGGATGTTATATCGTCCTTCGTCTACAGAAAAGGACTTTTGGAGTATAACTGGGGATTCAGTACGGCGGTGGGGCTGTTTAATTCCGTTATCAACTTTGCACTGGTGATCATAGCCAACAAGATATCCAGGAAAACAATCGATATGGGATTGTGGTAGGAGTGAATTATGGCATATAAGAGTAAAGGATATACGATATTTTCAATATTTAATTACATCGTTTTAATACTGATTGGAATTGCCTGCTTGTATCCGCTGTATTACGTGGTGATCGCCTCTGTCAGCGATCCTGTAAAGCTGATCGGACATGACGGGCTGCTAATCCTGCCCCTTAAAAATATGACGCTGGCAGGATACCGGATGGTATTCCAGAATAAACTGGTTCTCAGCGGCTACCGCAACACCATTGTCATCCTGGTAACCGGTATTATGGTCAATATGGTGCTCACTGTATTGGGCGCATATGTGCTGTCTCTGCGAAAGCTGATGCTCAGAAAACCGCTGACTATATTTATCATAATTACCATGTATTTCAGCGGCGGAATGATCCCGGCATATTTGAATGTAAAGGATCTGGGCATGATGGATTCTCTGCTGGCGCTGATCATTCCTAATGCCATAAATACCAGCAATCTGCTGATTATGAGAAGCGCATTCATGTCTATGCCGGAAAGCCTGGCTGAGGCGGCTGAGATTGACGGCGCATCCCATGCCCAGATATTGCTCCGGGTCATGATCCCTCTGGTGAAGGCCACTCTCGCGGTGCTGGTCCTTTACTATGGGGTAGCGCACTGGAATTCCTGGTTTAACGCTTCCATCTATCTGCGCTCAAGCGATAAATTCCCCCTCCAGCTTGTGCTGCGAAACATATTGATAGAAGGCCAGACCAATGATATGCTCAGTGATGTGGGAAGCGCGGATAACCCTCAGGCCGTGCAGCTTTTGAAGTATTCGCTGATTGTGGTGAGCACGCTGCCGATTATGTGTATTTACCCGTTTTTGCAGAAATTCTTTGAAAAGGGCGTGATGCTGGGGGCGGTGAAGGGGTAAAGGACGGATTAAAGTTGATGGGGATGGCGCACCAATGATTAAAAGATCATTTTGTGCGGCATCCCCACATTCAAGTTATAATATATTGTGATCGGGAATAGAAAAAATTATGAATTTATTAAGTTTAATAATTGTGCTGTTTATGGGTATATGCTATACTAATTTCACAAGATCATTTTTGTGTTTTGGGGTAATCGATATTATTTTAGAAGTATTTGTTACCAAAAATCAAGATTGCTAAATATTCATGCTATAAGGCATTCTGTTTTCTCTGTCCGTTCAGACAAAGTTTTCACCTTGAATTGTAATATTGTGATTAAAATATAAAATTAGCGAAAGATAATTGAATTGGAGTGGATATTATATAATCCGGAACTGATAATGCAAGTGCAAAATCGGATCAGTCCAGAGCAGCAGATATCATTAGAAATTGGCTTAGAAACCGTTCGACATTGGAATATCTCTCTGTATGGGAACAATTATATAATCCTGATTTTAAAGTGTTCGAATCTGAACACTTTAAAAAACAGGCGGGTCTGCTTACCTTTACTCCGAGTGTTTCCGAATGGGTAAATCAAACAGGAGCAATCGGTTTATATGTAAAGCGGGGAAAATATGGCGGGACGTATGCAGTAGAAGCAGATGTCCTAAATGTTGCGCTTTTTGGATTTGCTGCGAAGGCATGGAGGGAAGCAAATCCTGAATTATCAGGGAAAAATAATGTCAGAGATTTTGCTACAGTGAATGAATTAACGGTTCTCTCAAATTTGGAAACACATAATGCACAGATGATTCGAGAAGGTAGAGAGAAAAAAGAAAGGTTTGCCATATTAAAAGAAATAGCAGAATATCAACTTGGTATTTTAAATGCAGCAGAGCAAATAAAAATCGAAGAAAGGGCTTTTTCCGGGAAACCTAATATTGAAATGTGATTTGGGTTAAATTCTGAAGTAATCCAAACAGACCCAAGAAAACCAGGCCATAAGCGGCGGACAGCCATAAACACTGTCCCGCCGCTTTTTCCATCTTAGAATTATTGCCGCTGACTTGGATTTGAAAAACCTCCTCAATTTGATATTCTAAAGATATAATTGATTGGACGGCAAACAAAAGATGGTGGGGGATAGTTTATGGCAAAAGCTACAAAAACTGATGATCGTTCGAAATTCTGGAGGTGGACAATTGTTTCACTGGCGGTCATGTTTATCGGTGGAAACGTGATACCAACATTTTCAGAAATTACGAGGCCGGGTATGCAGCAGTTATGCATTTTCCTGGGGATGCTTCTCATGATTGCAGGGACAGGAGATTTGATTGCGCCCTGTCTGTTCGGTTTCACCTGCATGGTGGTGAACGGCTATATGACGGGCAATGCGGCCGTTTCCGCGCTGTTTGCTCAGACTACCGTAGTCCAGCTCATGTTTTTATTCGCATTTACCTGGGGAATCGGAAAATGCGGGGCCGGCCATGTGATTGCTAAAAAGGTGATGGCTTTAAAGTTCGTACAGGGACGCCCGAGACTGTTTTTGACGGCCTATCTTCTGGGCATGTTTTTTTCAGGCATTTTTATGGGGTCCGGTGTTTCGGTTCCGTTTTATATGCCGGTATGGGAATCTGTCCGGGACGAGGTAGGGTATCATGCGGATGATGATATCAGCAAGTTCATGCTGATCGGAATCTTTGTCTGCTGTGTGCTGGGAGCATTTATTCTTCCCTTCCAGGGAAT
Source organism: Clostridiaceae bacterium (assembly GCA_018378255.1). Classification (GTDB taxonomy): domain Bacteria; phylum Bacillota; class Clostridia; order Lachnospirales; family Lachnospiraceae; genus CHH4-2. Next base: position 6,526 of record JAGZXV010000068.1, read on the forward strand.
GATTCTGATGTACATATCCTATTTTACGGGTTTGATGCAGGAGTATAATTTCGAGTTCAACCAGATGCTGCACATCTGCATGATGGTAGGCGTTGGCATTATCTTTGCCTTTTTGTATGTGAATGTGATTGTGGCCGTGATGAGGGTGGATATCAGTAAACTCAAGAACTTTGATATTACGAAGATGGAAGGCATGGATGAAAAGAGCAGGACATTTACCAACCGCCAGAAAGTTCTTCTGGGCACATTTCTTCTGTGTATGCTCTATTCATTTGTTTTAATTTTCATACCGAAGTCAGCGCCGTTTTATGAGAAATACAACAGCATTTCCCTGTCGGTTGTAGTTATGTGCGCTATGGCAATTCTGTCCCTGTTCCGGTGCAGAGAGGATGGGCTACCGTACATGAATTTAGGTGAAGTAATGAAAAATGGCGTGATCTGGGGGAATATTCTTCTGGTGGCGGTATTTATCATCATCGGCAATTCCATCGGAGACACGGAATTAGGTATCACTACTTCTTTAGCTAATGCGTTAAACGGCGTATTTGGCAATATGCCCTGGCCTGTGTTCGTAGTGATCGCCATCACTGCGGCTGTGGTCTGCACCAACTTTATCTCCAACATGACATCAGCGATGCTGATCATGTCGGCGGTCTGTCCCTTCGTGGGGCCTTATGTAGCAGCCGGAATCAATATGTCTGTATTGTGTACAGCTTTAATCATAAGCTGCATGAGCGGATACTGGACGCCGTCCGCATTCTATACGGCTCCCATTCTGCATACCAGGGAAGGCATGAATTATCAGTTTATCTTCAGTAAAGGGTTGACGGCGTCACTGATCTTTATTGTGACGATGTCGGTTTCTACGATTATTTTGGGGTATGTATTGTAACATGACGGTGTTTTCTACCCGGCTGAATGGGGATGCAGGATAAAAACAGGTAATAAAATACGGGAAAATAAAATCAACATTCTATTGAGGAAAAAACTCATTAGAATGTTGATTTTTTAGTATTTAGATAAGTTTAGACAATATTAAAAGCTAAACACATCTCCCCACTCAAAATCCTCTGATTCCTCGGTACTCTTCGGCCACCCGCCGCACCATGCCGGAACACTGGGGCTTTCCACCCGGTCGAAGCTGGGGGTATAAGGTTTTATGTCCAGGACTGGGGTATTGTTATCCGCATCAATAAATGTCACCTGAATAATCCCCTGTTCAAAGTCAATAGAAATAATCTCCGCCGCGGTTAAGGCAATGGGGTTGGGGCGAAGCGGCGACCTTGTTGCAAAAGTGCCCATAGTTTCAGGCGCGCCTTTATATGGCTGATCCATTTCTAATACGGAACGGGATTGTTCGTCGTCACAATCACTAAAGTACCAGATTACGTTAATGTGGCTGAACCCTTCCAGCCCCTGCAGAGCCGGAATATACTTTTTATCTAGTTTTATGAACGTTCCCTCTTCATTTATACAGACCTCTCCGATGGAATGTACGGAATAACAATTCATATCATGTCCTCCTGTTTTGTTTTATGAGTACAAAATAATCCCTCACATCATGTGAGAGTCAAGAGAGAACAGCAATTAAAATTAATCAAATATATTTTAAAGGTATCTGAAGTTCCACCAGATATTTTTCCGGATTGCTTTCATTCCATGGGCCGCGGTGCACGATCTGCCGGGTATTACCGCACATTTCAAATTGGCTGTGATCCTGCAGCCATTGGGCGAAAGCAGTATATGCGCCCGCTATATTGCTGAAATCCCCGTAAACCATGGTACAGGCCATGGCTGGAATGGGCTCGGTATTCCGAAATGTAAAGCAGCCTGTATTGCGGCCTTGTTTATCCACGGGGGCGCATAATTCCACATCCACATCGGTTTCTTTGTATTCCCTGTCATGGTAGATGGAAAAGGTATTGTTTGAAATGGTTATCTGATGTTTTTTTGCAAAATCAGATAATTCCTTCCATAATTCTCCCTCTGCATAGTAGTCCGGGATGATTCTGCGCAGGGAGAGAACCCTGTAACTTGGCACTTCTTTTATTGTAATCTGATAATGCATTTCATTTTTGGGCTCTAAAATCTCCTTTTTAGCAAACGCTATCTTCCTTAACTTTTCCCGTTCATCCTGAATGGCTTTTTCAATTTCAGCATATTTTGCGTCAAGCTGTTTCAGCAGTAAACGGTCGTCCTGATTGCTGAGAGCCGCCGCAATTTCCGAAACATTGAAACCGCTGTCCCGGAGATATACAATCCTGTTGAGGATAGGAATCTGTTCAACCGAATACATGCGGTAACCAGTCCATTCATCGATTTTCGCCGGTTTTAAAAGCCCTGTCTCATCATAGTAGCGGAGCATTCGGATTGATACCTGCGTCAGTTTGGAAAATTCACCGATTTTAAACATATAATTATCACCTGCCGCTTTTTATTATAAGTCCTGTGATCAATACTTAAAAGCAGTATTTATAGTAACTGTTTAGACGGCAGCTATTTATTAATCAAGTTGTATGGACTTTTGACCGTAATATCAGCCTAACACCTTACCAGGTTCATGGCCTCGTCGCAGTCAATGGCCAGAATCTCCTCTTTTCTCTCCAGAATCTTATCCGATAAAATCTGGGCTTCCGCCACCGGATATCCGATCCGGTTGATGGTGGTAGCGAACCGCTCACCGGGCAGGCCTTGTTCACGAAAAAACAAAATGGTTTTTTCCACGGTTTTTATGACCTCGTTTTTATCGGTAAAGAACCGGTTTAAAGGCCGTCCCTGGGCCTGCTTTTTGCCCCAGCGCCCGCCGATGAAAATTGTATAGCCGTCGGTGTGTCCGCACATCACGTCGAAATGGCATTTGGTGATGCAGCGTCCGCATTGAACGCATTTATCTTTGTTGATATCAAGACGATGGTCTTTGATCCGGGCCGCTCTTGTGGGGCAGGTGTTGACAATGCCGCAGTCATTGCAGTTCAAGCAGTTTTCCGGCCGGTAATCCGGTATGCGCCGTCCCATAATTCCAAGATCATTTAGAGTTGGTTTTACGCAGTTATTGGGGCAGCCGCCGACTGCTATTTTGAATTTATGAGGCAGCACCACATCGTGATAGCCGATGAAAAATGCATGATGAAGCTCTTCGGCCAGCGAATAGGCGTCCAGCAGCCCGTAATGGCAAGTGCTCCCTTTACAAGATACGATAGGGCGGACTTTGGCGCCGGTCCCTCCTGTCTCCAGGCCGTGGGACCGGAGATATTCCCGGAAATCCTCAATTTTATCATAGGGGATACCCTGAACCTCTACGGACAGGCGGGCGGTCGTAATCAGAGTGCCGTTTCCAAAATGGTCTGCGGCATCTGCGATGGAATGCATCTGCTCTGCGCTCAACCGGCCATTTCTCGTTATGACCCGGGCGCTGAAACAGTCCGTATCCCGGTTATTTAAAAATCCGATCCGTTTTAGGCGTTTTTCTTCTTCTTCCGAAACGGTTCTTGCGGACATGTACTGTCTCCTTTCAAAATTTTTTGTATAAAACCGTTAGGCCTGCAATGGCCTAAACGAGAGAGTATTCTTTTACCAGACTGATCAACCTGCGCAATGCGGGTGAACCGGTATTTTTGCGGTAGATAAAAAATGCGCTGGATGCCTCCTTCCAGCCTTCGGCGGGAACGTAAGTGACGCCTGGGTGGGAGACCGGCTTGCAGGCCAGGGGCAGGATGCCGCCTCCTTTGGCGACGAAATCCAGAATCAGGCTTTTCTGGCGGAAATCCATAATGCGCCATTTAAAATCATCCGGCTTTAAATCAGGAAGAGGACTTTTATGGGCTTCCACCGCATGGCTGAAGATGAAGGTCTGGCCCTTTAAATCCTCCGCCGTCAGAGATTTTTTAGAGGACAGAGGATTATCTGTGCTGATTCCGAACAGCAGTCTCCGGCTTTGATAGATGGGGATAAGGCCGAACTGTTCAGGATCGAATTCAGATACTACAAAATGATCCGGATGCCAGCTAGAGATCGTAAAGAGAAAAGATGCGTCCAGAAGCCCGCATTTTAACATCCTGATCTGCTCTTTGACAGGGCGTCTGATGTCCTCCACCGTAATATCCGGATAGCGCATATAAAAATCAGCCAGAATTTCATTTTCTCCAATGGTACCGATCAGGGGAACGGCGCTGATATTGATATGGGCCTCCTTGCAGGCTCTGATTTTTTCCACCTTTTTTAAAATGGAATGATACTCGTTGATAAAGGAATAAAAAACAGGAATCAGTTCCTCGCCTTCCTTCGTGAGAGAAACAGAGTTTAATTTAGTCTGCCTGTTAAAAAGCCTTACGCCCAGTTCACTTTCAAGCTGAACGATGTGTTTGGAAACGGCGGACGGCGAAAGGGAAATTTGATAAGCCGCCTCAGAGTAGCTTTTATATGTATGCACCGCAATCGCTGTTTCGATTAATTTTGTATCCATACGGTTCCCTCCTACTGGTTTATGGCGAGTTAGTGGTTTGTGATAAACATAAGTTTATAAAGCAGCATGAGGAAGGAAACATATATCCCGCCATATATGTCCCCTTCCTGTTTTATTTAATTATGTATCAAATGGTTAACCTTTTGACAACTTCGTATCATGAAAAATTTCTTTCCAGTTTCCAACCGGGCAGTACAGCAGACATTTGTCGCAGTAATATTTAGGATAATGATCCAGATCGGTGTTGGAAAACGGTTTCTTTTTTATGGCGTCTGCAATCTGCTGATCGGTGGGATCATAGTTGTCCACCAGATCCCCGGTTTTTCTCCTGCCGCAGAATTCGTTCCTCAGCCCCAGGGCCGCCACGGTACAGGCGTTGATTTTATGATTTGAAACATGATATTCTGTCCCGGCAATAGTTACCGATTTTGCATCCTGCTCCTCTGCCGAAGGCAGGGCATGTGTCGGACATACCTCAGAACAGATGTGGCATTTTTGCGGGTCGCAGAGCCTGGGGCCGGTATCCGGCAGGTCATAATCCAGAACCAAGTCGGTTAAAATGGCGCCGAACCGGACCCGGGGGCCAAACTCCTTCGTCAGCACGTGATTGCTCCATCCTAGCTGGCCCAGCCCGGCGGCAACTGCCGCATGAGAAATATTAAATGGAATGCCGCCTTTATATGGCCCGGCGAACAACGGAAGTTCCGTATTAGAAGGAACTCCGTTTTGGTTCGGGCCGCAGGACAGCGGCTGTGTGGTTCCGCCCATGGACCGCTCCACATAATTGGCAATATTAAAGGTGTGGAAGAGCATGGAAAAGTTGGGGGCCAGTTCACATCCAAAAGTGGAATAAATGGATTCGGCATTGTCGTTGCCGTCTTCTAACCGGCGGAAAGCCGCCTGGACTGCACCGTTCAGCAGCCGTTTTCCGTATACGATGACGGATTGGGCGCAGGGAAGAATATCCGCCGGGCGGCGGCCTTCTGGTTCCCCGGAAAGCGCCGATGCAGGGCAGATGCCTGCCAGATCCATATCACAATTGGAGTAAAGAAAATTTTTGATTTCTCTGGTGAGTATGGTTTTATTCATCAGGTTTTACACCTCGCTTTTTGATTTAGGGCTGCCCTCCCAAAGGCTCAGTGCGTGGAAGGGACAATTGGTTACGCATCTTTGACAGAGTATGCATTGTATGCCGATGACTGCCTGATGGTTCCGGATCTGAATTGCCTGTACCGGACAGCCTTTTCTGCACAGCCGGCAGCCTCTGCATAGATTGGGGTCGACGATAATTTTTTTCATGGGCGTCTCCTTTTAGACCGCCTTCCGCTATAGTGAAATGCCGCGGGAGCGGTCGTTGCGCAGAATGATAAATCCTAAGTCGCGGCCGGAGATTTTTACGCCGTTTTCATCACAGGTGATTTCTTCCGCAAGACCCCATTTTTCTTCGGTGGTCCATTCTGTGATATATTTTAAATTGCCCAGGTTTTTGATCCATACGTCGTTGTCAATACAATAGTACTGATGGATGCGTCCGTTGAGAGGGTGCGAAGGTGTGATATTTTGGGGAATTTCGATTTTCCCTCCGATGCCTCCCACGCCTTCCGGTTTCTTGTCGGAAAATACGGGCGTGGGAAATTCTACTCCCTCATTATCTCCTACAATATGGATGCTGTCTACCCGTTTCAGGCCGTTAGCGCCTTCCCTGGTGTATTTTACCCTGTAAATATATCCGCCGCTGTATTCCAGGGGCGAATCCGGCAGAAAGCCGGTATGTATGATTATTTTTTTCATGTCATCCCTCTTCCTTACAGTTTGGATAATCCGGTGTCGTGGAATTTTTCTTTCCAGCCGCCTGCCGGGCAGTAAATGAGACATTTGTCACAGAAAAATTGAGGCCAGTGATCCAGGCACATGCCCGATTCAATGCTTTTATTGGAAAATCCCCGGGCCATTTCTTCGTCCGTGGGGTGATAACTGTCCACCACATCCTTTACGGGCATACGGCCGGAAAATTCCTTCCGCATGGCCATGGCTGCCACCGCGCATCCGTTTGCATTCAAATCGCATAATACATGGTCATGTCCACCGATGTCCACGGTTTGGGGCTCGCAGTCTTCATAGGCAGGAATGGCCCTGGTGGGACACATGGTGGAACAGATATGGCAGGCGGAAGGGTCGCAGAGCCTGGGTCCGTTGTAGGGCAGGTCATATCGGTCAAATTCAATATCCGTGATGACTGCGGTGAGATTGACCCTGGGGCCGTCTTTGGGGGTCAGCAGGCGGTGGCTCCAGCCCAGCTCACCCAGCCCGGCCGCGGCCGCCGCTTTGGCGATATCCAGGGGAAGCCCTGCTTTATAAGGATCTGCAAAATAGGGCACGCTGTGGTTTTCCGGTTCAACTGCCTGCATGGCGTTAAATGTAAGCGGCATGGCACAGCCGCCATAGACCCGTTCCAAATGTTCACATATATTATAGGAATCGTTCAGCAGCAGGAAGTTTGCCGATAAATATACGCAGTGATCCGCATAAGCGCTCTGGGCGGCGGTAACCCGGTCTTCAAAATGGCGGAAGGCGGCGGAAACGGCTCCGTCCGTCATGCGGCGGCCGAACACGATGATGGACTTTGCCGTGGGCAGAAGATCCCCGGGCCGGTGGCCCTTTGGCTCACCGGAGAGGGCGTTTGCAGGGCAGATTCCCACATAGTCCATGTCGGCCTTGCTAAGTATATAAGCTTTCAGAGTTCTGTATTTGCTCATCTGTTACCTCAACCTCATTTCTGCGCTGCTTTTTTCATATAAAGTCCGGGCAGCAGCGCGGGCACAGACTTTATGCGCCAAAAGGCCGTCATATCCTTTTGGGCTCATGGATTTTGAGGAACTTCGGTATCCATATCCACTTCGGGATAATCATCCACAAACTGATAGGTATTGACCTTGGAAATGCCGGTGTCGTGGAACCGTTCTTTCCAGTTGCCTACCGGGCAGTATTCCAGGCAGTTGCCGCATTTCCATGTAGGATTGTGCTGGGGAAAATGCATCAGGGGGTGATCCGTGTTATATTTCATAACCGGAGCCAGGTCTTCGCTCAACGGGTTAGTGATTTCCGGATCCAGCAGATTACCGCCTGAAGAGTTGAATTCTTCATAGCAGCCGTGGCACATGATACGGCATTTGTTCCAGTTGATACCGCAGTAGGTCTGGACATTGCCATCGCCGAAATCCACGATCCGCTTTTGGGCGCTGTTATATGGAGGAATAGCGCCGGTAGGGCACATTTTTTCACAGATGTGGCAGGTTTCAGGGTTACAGAGTTTTGGGCCGCTGTACATGGGATCCGGTTTCAGCTTCGCTGTGGTCAAAACAGCGCCGAACCGGTTCCTTGGCCCGAATTCCGGGGTGAGCACGATGGACGACCAGCCGAATTCACCTAAACCGGCGGCTACGGCACAGTGTCTCATGCTCATCATCTTGGCCCCATGGGTCGGGCCTGCGGTTTGGGGCAGGGCGGTTTCCCCGGTCAGATTTTCGATAAAGCGGGCTATTTTGTAGTTGGCCCATAGCAAGTTGTAGTTGGGCGCTCCCACATAACCAAATGCTCCGTATTGTCCATGCAGGTCATGCTGCCCGTCCTCAAATGTCCTGAGGGCCGCGTTGACCGCTCCGTCCGGCAGGCGGGTGCAGAACACCACGATGGACTGACAGCCCGGAAGGAAGTCAGTGGGGTGATTGCCGGCCGGAGATTCATTAAAACGTTCCACGTCTGCAATACCGACTTTATCCATTTTGGCTTCTGTCAGGGTAAAATTTTTGATTTGCTGTTCAATAGTTGAATATCCCATTCATTTCACCTCATATCTTCCAAAACTATTTCGGGTTCTTATAATTTGGTTATAACAAATAGGGGGGCAGACTGCAAATCGATATCAGGGGGGCTTTTTCCAATTTGGAAATTCGGGGAATTCCTTTGGGGTGTGAGATGGCTATAAAGAAGATAGAGTTGGAAAATATCACCGTATTTGATAAAATGAACATCGAATTTACAGAAGGAGTCAACATTTTCATTGGTGAAAATGGAGTGGGAAAGACTCATGTTATGAAACTGCTGTATAGCGCCTGCCAGGCAGTGAAGCATGATGTTTCATTTTCTCAAAAGACCGTGAGGGTATTCAGGCCGGATGGCTCCAGCATACAGCGGCTTGTGTCGAGAAAAAATAAAGGCGGTACGGCAAGCGTAAAAGTCTTTTCGGATACATCCAATATAAGCATGAAATTCACCACCCGCACCAAAAAGTGGGATGCAGATGTGAAAAATGAAGAAAGGTGGGAGCAGCAGCTTTCAGATTTAAGCAGTATTTTTATACCTGCAAAGGAAATCTTATCAAATGCATATAATTTAACGGAAGCTGTTTTAAAAGGAAATGTGGATTTTGATGACACTTACTTAGATATTATAGCTTCTGCAAAGGTGAATGTATCGCCGGGTAAAGACAGTGTTGAGAGGAAAAAATACTTAGATGTTCTGCAAAAAATCAGTGATGGAAAAGTCGCCGTTGATAATGAGCGTTTTTATTTAAAACCAGGTTCACAGGCGAAGATAGAGTTTCACTTAGTGGCTGAGGGACTGCGAAAGATCGCCTTATTATGGCAGTTAATTAAAAATGGGACTTTAGAGAGAGGCGCTGTCCTTTTTTGGGACGAGCCGGAAGCTAATATCAATCCGATCCATATTCCTGTTATAGTAGAGCTGTTATTATTGCTGCAGAGAGAAGGCGTCCAGATTTTTGTATCCACCCATGATTATTTTGTGGCAAAATATTTTGATGTGAGAAAAACGGAGGCAGATAATATAAAATTTCATTCTTTCTACCGGGAAGATAAAAATGTGATTTTATGCGAGGGAAAAGAGACATTTGCCGATTTGGAACACAATACAATTATGAAGACATTCATGGACTTATACCATGAAGAGATTGGACTGGCGGTGAATTGATGCTGCAAATATATGAATCGGGAATGACATTTGGCAGTTACAGGCCGGAGCAGGTATATAAAATAGAAAACTCACAGGTACATAGTTATGTGGGAACCGGCGTTAAAAGTGTGGAATTTGTGCTGCTTAGAGGTGAAAATAAGATTTTTTTCATAGAGGCAAAGTCAAGCAGCCCAAAATCAGAGACCAGTTGGGAAAGGTATCAGGAGTTTATAGATGAAATATCAGAGAAATTTATACATTCCTTTGATATGCTGTGCGCTCTATATCTTGGCCGTTTAGATGATGAAGGTGAAATGGGGGAAGAGTTAAAGGCGTTATCCTGTTCTGAGGCTGATTTTATATTTGTTTTGGTCATCCGTGGACATAAGACAGCATGGCTGCTGCCTTTACAGGAGGAACTGTACAGAAAACTGAGGTTTCACCATTCCATCTGGAAAAGCCGTGTAATAGTTATGAACGATGAAATTGCAAAGGATTATCATTTGATTATTTAGAAAAAGGCAGAATAGTAAAAAATTTAGATAATATACAGTTATTTTAAAATGCTCAGTTGATAAAAAATACAATATAAATTAAGATAGGGGTGTGCGGATTTTCTGCACACTCTTTTTGCATACAAATAAAAAAGACTGGTGGAATACAGTAATGACAATCAATCAAATTATTATGTTCATTATGGCGGTTGGAATCCTGATCGGCGGGGCAGACTGCATATTGAATAACAAATTCGGCTTGGGGGAAAAATTTGAAGAGGGTTTTATGTGCCTGGGACCAACGGCCCTGAGCATGGTAGGGATCATATGCCTGGCGCCCAAAATCGCCCATGTTCTGCAGCCGGTGATAGTTCCGGTATTTCGTCTGGCCGGAGCCGATCCGGCCATGTTTGCCAGTGTGCTGGCTTTGGATATGGGCGGATATCCGCTGGCTATGGCTTTGGCGGAAGATATACAGATCGGGTACTTTTCCGGACTGGTAGTATCTGCCATGCTGGGGGCCACGATTGTATTCACAATTCCGGTGGGACTGGGCATGATAGAAAAGGAAGACCATGTTTATTTTGCCAAGGGCCTGTTGATCGGGCTGATTCCGGTGCCGGTTGGTTCCATCGTGGGAGGTTTGCTGATGGGACTTCCTCTTCCTGTTGTGCTGGTGAACCTGATACCGATTCTGATTATAGGAATCCTGCTGGTTCTGGGGCTCTTATTTGCCCAGGACAAGACTGTAAAAGGGTTTATTTACTTTGGAAGAGGGATTAGGATCCTGACCGTGATCGGACTGTCTGCGGCCGCATTTGAATATATGACGGGAATTGTGCTCATTCCCGGCATGCCGCCCATCATGGAGGGCATGGAAACCGTGGCGGATATCTGCATCGTCCTGCTGGGAAGCATGCCGCTCATGAGCATGCTCCTGCGGTTTTTAAGAAAGCCGTTTGAAGCCATGGGAGCAAGGCTTGGGCTGGATTCTGCGTCTATTGCGGGAATGCTGTTTTCCTGCATCAGCGCTTTTCCTACATTCAGGATCATTAAGGATATGTGTCCGAAGGGCAAAGTGGTGACAACTGCATTTTTTGTCAGCTCCCTCGCCGTATTTTCAGCGCATCTGGGATTTACAGCAGGTGTAAACCCGGAAATTTTAATGCCCATGATGGCGGCTAAACTGCTCAGCGGTTTTTTGGGTGTGGGACTTGCTTTAATTATTGAGAAAGGAACGAGATTAGATGGATAGGGAAAAGAAGAAGCTGAATATGCTGACTGACCCGCCTGGAAAGACCATGTTTTTCTTTGCGCTTCCCATGATAATGGGAAATCTGTTTCAGCAGTTTTATAATATCATGGATTCCGTTGTGGTGGGTAAATTTGTGGGGGAAAATGCGCTGGCATCCGTGGGCGCGTCTTATTCCATCACCAATGTTTTTATTGCCATAGCCATTGGAGGCGGAGTGGGAAGCGCTGTTATCGTATCCCAGTTTTATGGAGCAAAACAGATCGGCAATATGAAGACCGCGGTTTCCACAACGCTGCTCAACTTCCTGGGAATTGGGATATTGCTGGGAATATTCGGTCTTTTGAATAATGAATTGATTTTGACGTGGATGAACACTCCGGCAGACGTATTTGAAGACGCATCTGCATATTTGAGCATTTATTTTATCGGACTGCCTTTTTTGTTCATGTATAATGTACAGGCCGCCATATTCAATTCCCTGGGGGATTCAAAAACACCCCTCGGGCTTTTGGTCTTTTCTTCGATTTTAAATATTATCCTGGATTTGGTATTTGTCATCTCCTTCCACTGGGGCGTTATGGGAGTGGCGGTGGCGACCTTGATTGCCCAGGGCGTTTCGGCGGTGATTTCCTTTGTGATTTTGACCCGCAAGATAGGCGGTTATGAAGGTGAAGGCAGCTTCCGGTTTTACGATTCCGGCATGGTGCTCAATATGGTCAAAGTGGCCCTTCCGTCCACTCTGCAGCAGTCTATCGTCCACATAGGAATGCTTCTTGTCCAGTCTGTGGTCAATGGATTCGGCTCTTCGGTGATGGCCGGTTACGCGGCTGCCACTCGAATTGAATCCATCAGCATCGTGCCCATGCTGGCCATCGGCAATGCCATGTCCACGTTTTCGGCCCAGAATATGGGCGCCGGAAAACCGGAGCGGGTGCGCCACGGATATAAGATCGGATGTATGATGGTGGGAGCGTCGGCGGTGATTCTCTGTTTGCTTTCCCTTTTGGGCGGTAAATATTTCCTGATGGCATTTCTGGACCCGGAGAGCGGGCTGAAAGCGTTTGAAACGGGAATCAGTTATGTGACGTTCATCTGCTTTTTCTACGTGTTTATAGGCTTAAAATCAACAACGGACGGACTGCTCCGGGGAGCCGGTGATGTGTTTGTCTTCACCCTGGCTAACCTGGTAAACCTGTCCATCCGTGTGTTTGTAGCTTTTCATTTTGCCCCCGTGTGGGGTGTCCAGGCCGTTTGGTTTGCGGTTCCGATGGGCTGGGCTTCGAACTTCATCATATCCTATCTCAGATATCTGACCGGAAAATGGAGCCAGGTCAAGCTGATCTCTAAGTGAGATCAGCCTGATCCTGGCTTTTGTCCGGCTTTTTATCCTGATTTTTAACCGGTTTTTTAATCTGAAAACTTATCTGAGCCTTAAATAAATCCCCATCTATATAGAGATTGAAACTTCCGTTTTGAAGTTCCGTCAGGCTTTTGGCTATGGAAAGCCCAAGGCCGCTTCCTTCCGTAGTACGGGCCACATCTCCGCGGACAAAACGTTCAGTCAGTTCATCCGCATTGATGTTGAGCGGGTTGGCAGAGACATTTTTGATGGTGAAGACCGCCAGATCGTCTTCCTGCCTGATATCCACGTAAACCCGGGTATATTCCATGGCGTATTTGCAGGCGTTGTTATAGAGGTTTTCCAGCACCCGCCACAGACGCCGCCCGTCGGCTTCAATTAACAGTACCGCATCCGGGAGCTGGGTTACCAGTTCCAGATGGCGCATGGCGAATTTCTCTTCAAATTCCCCATTGGTCTGCCAAACCAGTTCAACCAGGTCGATATTGGCCATTTCAAGCTTTACGTTGCCGGAGCTGGCCTTGGACGCTTCAACCAGATCTTCGGTCAGGGTTTTAAGCCGCTGGGATTTCTGGTCCAGCACTTCCAGATACTTTTGAATCTTAGGGTCCTGTATGTGCTCCCGCTTGATTAAATCCACATAATTGATGATGGATGTGAGCGGGGTTTTAATATCGTGTGAAACGTTGGTAATCAAATCCGCTTTCAGCCGTTCGCTTTTAACCTTTTCCTGTAAGGCATTTTCAAGGCCGGAACTGATGTTGTTAATGCTTTCGGCCACAGCCAGTTCTTTCCCCGAGAAAAAGTCCAGGTCCACTTTATAGCCCGTATCTCCGGTGGAAATGGTTTTAAGAGCTTCGTCGATTTTATCCTTTTCCATACTTGTCTGCAGAAGCTTTAAAAATACCGCCAGGTCGATCAGGACCAGGACAGCAGAAGCGCCCCAGAACCATGCGAAATTAATGGCTGCATTCCGGCTGTAATAGAGATGGCAGAGAAATACTATGGAGCCAATGTTAACCGCTAAAAAGATCAGATAGCATAAGGAAGTCCTGGTCTTAAAGCTATGGTTCAGCAGGTAGGCAGAAAAGCCGTTGCAGAACCGGTTGACAATGCTGTTCTTCCACAAAACAGCAGCTTTATATCTTCGTATGACGCTGAATACGGCCGTTAGAGAAACCACATAGATCACTGCCCCTTGGGAAAGCTGTTCCAGATAAGCCCAGTGATAGGATTTAAACAGCAGGTGTATGATAGGATATCCGATCATCCTGCCTGCATACAGGGCGGCCCAGAGTGCCGCCAGGTACAAAAGAACGCCTGCTTCCGTAGGAACCTTGTCGAAATGGTGCAGGGAGATTTCCCGTGAACCCTTGGTTTTATGGCCGGAAACCGGAGCCAGATAAACGGCGCTTCCGATGCAGCCTAAAATACCTATAATCAGCATGATAAAACCGTCCACATACCGCTTATGCATGATCCGGTAGCGCTGCGCATCTTCCGCATAAGTGTCAGCATGAGGATATGCGGTATCAATAGCCACGATAATAGAGGAATTGAAGTTATCATATGGGTTATTTTTTTCCAACAGCGTTGCCACATCGTTGGGCGGAGACAGTATGTTGGTGACTGGGCTGATGGTATCGCCGGTCAAATAGAGGAATTTGCCCAGGTGGGAGATTTCCTCGAACGTCATGTTATCCGCATTGGTGTAAACGCTGGTATTCTGCCTGCTGTCCTGGTAAGTGACGCGGAAATACAGATTGGTAGGTTTTTCTATAAAATTAAAGCGGATGGTATAATATTCACCCAGCTTTTCCAGTACCTCCCTGGACAGCTCCTCCAGCGTTGCAAACTGATCCCCGGGTTCCATATATACTTCGTTGGGCATATAGGCCTTCCAGTTGATCACAAGCGATTCCCTGTCAGGAACAATGTCCCCGGACTGGTTTTTAACGACTTTGAAATTATTGTCCAGGTAGAACCCTCTCGTTTTGGCATAGCGGACCAATTCATCCAGAGTATAAGTGACATCCCGTTTATTGTTATAGCGGACGCTCAATATGTCCTTGCTGTAGTCGATCTCACCGTCAGTTTCAAACAGGTCTTTGTAGTTTACATAATTAAAGATATTGGTGATATCGGAGCGCAGCTGTTCGGAGAACATGGGCGTATCCTCGTAGGATTCCTGATTGATCCAGGACAGCCCTTTGCCTGAGTTGTCATTGATCTGCAGAAAGCAGAAACCTGCCAGAACCAGCACGACAAAGATCAGATGCAGGAGTACAACAAGGCATTTTTTAAACTGCATGTTAAACTGTTCAGATTTCATATGGACTCCTATTGCTTTTCAATCTTATAACCTACGCCCCAGACCACTTTCAGATATCTGGGTTCTCTTGGGTTAATTTCGATTTTTTCGCGGATATGGCGGATATGAACGGCCACCGTGTTATCCGCTCCGATGGCTTCCTCATTCCATATCTGCTCATAAATCTCGTCAATGGAGAATACCTTACCTGCATTTTTAACAAGGAGAAGCAGGATATTGTATTCAATCGGAGTCAGCTTGATCAGCTCGTCGTCCACCATAACTTCTTTGTTGTCGTCATTGATCTGAAGGCCGCCGCATTTGTAAATCTGGCTTTCCGTCTGCTGCTGGTTCAAATTGCCCAGCTGGGTATAGCGCCTCAGCTGTGATTTAACGCGGGCAACCAGTTCCAACGGGTTAAATGGCTTTGTAATATAATCGTCAGCGCCGATGTTCAGGCCCAGAATCTTGTCCGTATCTTCGGATTTAGCTGACAGGATGATGATGGGAATGCTGCTGGTTTCACGCACCTTCAGTGTGGTTCTGATCCCGTCCAGTCCAGGCATCATCACATCCACGATCATCAGATCGACCTCATTGTTCTCCAAAAGCTCTAAAGCTTCAAAACCGTCATAAGCCTTAATAATCTGAAACCCTTCTCCGGTTAAATAAATATCTATGGCTTCCACGATTTGTTTGTCATCATCACAGACTAGGATTGTTTGCATGGTTTTGGCCTCCTTCAATTGAGTGTTGGGCGGTTCATTCCGCCCCTTTACGAACATTTTATCATGGGAATGGAAAAATGCACATGAATTTTTTCGAAAATTATGTAAGCGTTTACAAAAAATATTAAAAACCTATTGATTTTTAGATTTAATTGGATTACTATAAGGAAGGTATCCTTTGCCAGCCCTTTCCCTGGGGCGAAAAACTAAGAGCCGTTCATCTTCCCCGGATGAGCGGCTCTTAATTTATAGCTTGAAAGCTCTTTCAAAATGTCTGCAAAAATATATTGTGACTGTTCAGAACGGCTCATCTTCCTGACCGGTTACAATATATTAATTAAATCTGAAAACCGCTGTACCATACGCCGGAAGCGGGTAGGAGACAGAATAGGGCTGCCCGTCGCATTCCTTATGAACTGCCCGGAAGGAAGGCGCTTTTTCGCCCCTGCGGTACATTCCATGCTGGTTATCCAGAATCAGCGTGTAGGTGCCCCGTTTGGGAACTCCCACTCTGAAGTCATCTCTGGCAACCGGAGTGAAGTTGCAGACAAACAAAAGGTTCTGCTTTCCGGTCTCCGAGCGCCTTACAAAACTGAATATGCTGCGGTCGGCGTCATTGGCATTAATCCACTGGAATCCGTCCCAGTCATAATCCAGCGAATAGAGAGCCGGATATTTTTTGTAAATGTGGAGCAGGTCGCTAACGTAGCTTTGAAGGCCTGCATGCTGTTCTTCCCCGGTTAAATACCAGTCAAGGCCCACCTTTTCATCCCATTCATGAAGCTGGCCGAAATCCTGGCCCATAAACAGAAGTTTTTTGCCCGGATGTCCGAACATAAAAGTATATCCTGCTTTTAGATTGGCGAATTTATCGTCATAAGACCCAGGCATTTTATTGATCATGGAACATTTTAAATGCACCACTTCATCATGGGAGAGCACCAGGATGAAATTCTCACTGGTGGAATAAGTCATCCCAAAGGTCATCTTATTGTGATTGTATTTTCTGAAATAAGGGTCCAGCTTCATGTATTCCAGGAAGTCGTGCATCCAGCCCATATTCCACTTAAAGGTGAAGCCCAGGCCGTCCTCTTCCGGAGCTTTCGTAACCTTAGGCCAGGCCGTGGATTCTTCCGCGATGACAACGGCGCCTTTGCCCCGTCCTGCCATAACGCTGTTTAAATGCTTGAAAAACTGGATGGCTTCCAGGTTTTCATTGCCACCGTGGATGTTGGGAATCCAGCAGCCGTCATTCCGGCCATAATCCAGATACAGCATGGAGGCCACCGCATCCACCCTGAGCCCGTCAACATGGTATTTGTCCACCCAGAAAACGGCGTTGGCAATCAGGAAATTGGCAACTTCATATTTTCCATAATCGAACACTTTGGTTCCCCAGTCCGGATGTTCTCCTTTACGCGGGTCTGCATATTCGTATAATGGCTGTCCGTCGAAATCAGCCAGCCCGTGAGCGTCCTTTGGAAAATGAGCGGGAACCCAGTCCAGAATAACCCCAATTCCCTTTTTATGAAGATAATTTACAAAATACATGAAGTCCTCAGGCGAGCCGTAACGGGAGGTGGGGGCAAAATATCCAGTCACCTGGTATCCCCAGGAACCATCATAGGGATGCTCGGCG